>NZ_JBFBIV010000003.1:0-203965 GCF_040702025.1 Streptomyces sp. NPDC088194
GGAACCACCCCCACCTGGACCACCCAACTCCCCACCCCCACCACCCAACCCACCCTCCCCACCTACCCCTTCCAACACCAACGCTACTGGCTGCGATCAAGCGTGACCGTGGCGGCGACCGCTGCCCCGCCCGTGGTCCCGGACTCGGTGGAAACCGGCGACGGCTCGCCCCGGGACCGCTTCTCGGGCCTGTCCGGGGACGACCTGCTCGACGAGGTGCTGAGCCTCGTCCGCGTGCACGCGGCCGTCGCTCTCGGGCACGACTCGCCGGAGCCCATCGTGGCCGACCGTGCCTTCCAGGAGCTGGGGTTCGAGTCGCTGACGGCGGTCGCCCTGCGCCGGCGGCTGGTCGCGGAGACCGGTCTGGAGCTGCCGGTGAGCGTGGTCTTCGACCACCCGACACCCACGCTGCTGGCGGAGCACCTCGCCGGCCTGCTCGCCGAGGACGAAGCGGAGCCGGCGGGCGGGGACGACTCGGAGCTGACCGACGCGACGGACGACGAACTGTTCGCGCTGATCGACGCCGACGGCGCGGACGGAGCCGAGGAGGCGAGATGAGCGACGAGACCACGCTGCGGGAGTATCTGCGCAAGGCCACCTCCGCGCTCCAGGAGCAGCGCCGGAAGGTGGAGGAACTCAGCGACCGGCTCGCCAAGGCGGAGCAGTCCCGGCGGCACGATCCGGTGGCGGTGATCGGCATGGGCTGCCGCTGGCCCGGCGGCATCGACACCCCGGACGAACTGTGGCGTGCCCTGGTGGAGGAACGGGACTGCCTGTCGCCGTTCCCCACCGACCGGGGCTGGGACGTGGCCGACCTGTACGACCCGGAACCGGGCGTCTCGGGCCGGTGCAGCGTGCGGGAGGGCGGTTTCCTGCCGGGCGCGGCGTCGTTCGACGCGGAGTTCTTCGGCTACACCCCCGAGGAGGCCGCCGGGACCGACCCGCAGCAGCGGTTGCTCCTGGAGACGGCGTGGGAGGCCGTCGAGAGCGCCGGAATCGATCCGTCGACGCTGGCCGGGTCGGCCACCGGCGTCTTCGTGGGACTCACGCCGCAGGGGTACGCGGGGAGCGGCGGCGGGCGGGAGCGGCCGCAGGAGGGCACGGACCATCTGGCCGTCGGCACCCTGCCCAGTGCCGCGTCGGGGCGTATCGCCTACGTCCTGGGCCTGCACGGTCCGGCGCTCACCGTCGACACCGCCTGCTCCTCGTCCCTGTCCGCGCTGCACCTGGCCCGCCGCTCGCTGCTGTCGGGCGAGTGCGCGCTCGCGCTCGCGGCGGGCGTCACGGTGATGGCCGTACCCGATGTGTTCCTGGAGCACAGCAGGTTCAGCGCTCTCGCGCGGGACGGTCGTACGAAACCGTTCTCGGCGCGGGCCGACGGCGGCAACTGGGCCGAGGGGGTGGGCGTGCTGCTGCTGGAGCGGCTGTCGGACGCCGAGCGGCTCGGGCATCCCGTGCTGGCGCTGGTGCGCGGGTCGGCGGTGGGCCAGAACGGGATCAGCAACGGGCTGGCCGTGCCCAACGGCCCGGGGCAACGGCGGGTGATGATGAGCGCGTTGGCGGACGCCGGGCTGCCGGGCACGGACGTCGACTACGTCGAGGCGCACGGCACGGGCACCCCGCTGGGCGACGCGATGGAGGCGGAGGCGATGCTCGCCGTCTACGGCCGGGAGCGGCGGCCGGGGCGGCCCCTGCTGTTCGGCTCGATCAAGTCCAACCTGGGCCATCCGCAGTCGGCGGCCGGGATGGCGGGCGTGATGAAGGCGGTGCTCGCGCTCGGGCACGGCACCGTGCCCGCGACCTTGAACTGCGTACCGTCGCTGGAGACGGTGGAGCGGTCCGCCGGGGTGCTGCAACCCGTACCGACCGCCCTGCCGTGGCCGAGGACGGGCCGGCCCGAGCGGGCCGCCGTGACGGCGCTCGGCGCGGGAGGCACCAACGGGCACGTCGTCCTGGAGCGGCCCGCGCGTCCGCCGTGGGAGCGGCCCGCGCCCGCCCGGGTACGGCCGTTGCCGTGGCTGCTGTCCGCGAAGGACCCCGCCGCGCTGCGGGGGCAGGCGCACAAGCTCCTCGCCCACCTCGACGCGCACCCGGCGCGCTGGTCCGACGCGGACATCGCGTACTCCCTGGCCGTCACGCGGAGCGCGTTCGCGCACCGGGCGGCCCTGGTCGGCGCCGACCGGGGGCAGTACCTGGCGGGGCTTCGGGCGCTGGCCGACGGGGAGCCGTCGCCGTGGGTCAGGTCGGGACTCGCCCGCACCGGCCGGACCGCGCTGGTCTGCACCGGCCCCGCCGCCACCGCGCTGCCGTCCCACGGCCGTCTCCCGTGGGAGTGGACCGCCTTCAGGGACGCCGTCGCCGATCTCGACGAGGCGCTGACCCCGTACGCGGGCGGACGTTCCCTGACGGAACTGCTCGACACGGCGGAGGCGCGGGCCACGGACGAGGACGCGTCGCTCGCCGGGTTCGCCGTGGTCGTGGCACACGCCTGCCTGTGGCGGGCCTGCGGCGTCCGGCCCACGACAGTGATCGGCGAGGGCCGGGCCGGGGGCTGGGCCGCCGCGCATCTGCGCGGCGACCGCACCCTGGAAGCGGCGCTCGCCGGGCTCACGGGCGGTGGCGAACCGCCGGTCGAGCCCTCCCCGGCGCGAACGGATCACGCCACGGGAACGGGCCGCGCGACGGGATCGGGTCCCGCGACGATCGCGTTGCCGGTCGCGCCCGACGCCCAGTCGCCCTCCTTCGCCTGCCAGTTGGGCGCCGCGTTCGTCTCCGGTATCCGGCTGGACCGGGAGGCGGCCTTCGGCGGACCGGACGTGCGCCGTGTCCCGCTGCCGACCTACGCGTTCGCCGGAGCGCACCACTGGTGGCTCCCGCCGGCTGCCCCCGACCCCGAACAGAGGTGAACCACCATGTCGTTGACCGACGCCGTCCTGTCCGGGGCCTGCCCCGACGACCTGGAACGTGCCACACCGCCCTCGCACTTCACCGCCGCGCACCTGCGCGTGGAGGACGAGGGAACCTTCGGTGACACCGAGGACAAGGACGTCCGCCGTACGCTGCGCGTCGGCGAGGTGCCGATGCCCGAACTGGCCCCTGACGAGGTGCTGGTCGCCGTGATGGCCAGCTCCGTCAACTACAACACCGTGTGGTCGGCGAAGTTCGAGCCGGTGTCCACCTTCCGCTTCCTGCGCTCCTACGCCCGGCAGGGCGGCTGGGCGACCCGGCACGACCAGCCCTTCCACGTCCTCGGCTCCGACGCCGCCGGGGTCGTGGTGCGGATGGGCTCGGGCGTGCGGCGCCGGCGGATCGGCGACCACGTGCTGGTGAACGCGGCCCGGGTGGACGACCAGGAGCCGGCCAACCAGGCGGACGGCATGCTCGGCGAGCACCAGCTGGCCTGGGGGTACGAGACGAACTACGGCGGGCTCGCCCACTACGCGGTCGCGCGCGCCAGCCAGCTCATCCCGAAGCCACCGCACCTGACATGGGAGGAGGCCGCGACGATCCCGGCGTGCGCGGGGACCGCGTACCGCATGCTGGTCAGCGATCGCGGGGCGCGGATGAAGCAGGGCGACGTGGTCCTGATCTGGGGCGCCTCCGGCGGGCTCGGCGCGTACGCGGTCCAGCTCGTCAGGAACGGCGGCGGCATCGCGGTGGGCGTGGTCGGTTCGGAGGAGAAGGCCGCCGCCGCCCGGAAACTGGGCTGCGACGTGGTCGTGAACCGGCGGGAGATCGGTGTCGGCGACGACGAAGGCGGTGACCCCGAGCTGACGCTCAAGGCGGGCAAGCGGCTCGGGCGGATCATCAGGGACGCGGTGGGCGCGGACCCCGACATCGTGTTCGAGCACGTGGGCCGGTCGACCTTCGGTATCTCGGTGTTCGTGGTCAAGCGCGGTGGCACGGTCGTCACCTGCGGGTCCAGCACCGGCTACGCGCACCAGTTCGACAACCGCTACCTGTGGATGCGGCTCAAGCGCGTCATCGGCAGCCATGTCGCCAACCTCCAGGAACAGGTCGAGTGCGCCCGCCTGTTCACGCTCGGCGGGGTCGTACCGGCGCTGTCCTCCGTGTTCCCGCTCGACGAGATCGGCGAGGCGACCCGGCTGGTGCAGCTGAACCGGCACATCGGCAAGGTCGGCGTGCTCTGCCTCGCCCCCTCGCCCGGCCTCGGCGTCACCGCGCCCGAACTGCGGGCCCGGATCGGCGCGGAGGCGCTGAACCCGCTGCGGGAGTTCGCCGCCCACCCGTCGACTGCGATTGACTGACTCCCCGTCACCATCGCGCTACCGAGAGGAAGTTTCCATGACCGACTCCGCATCGACCGCCCCCGTCCCCGAGGCCGTCGGCAAGCTGTACGACCGGCTCACGCTCACCGCGCTCGAAGACGGCACGTTCAACCCCAACATCCACATCGGCTTCTGGGACACCCCGGACTCCGAGGCCACCTTGGAGGAGGCGGTCGACCGGCTCACCGACGTGCTGACCGAGCGGCTGGCGGTCGACGACTCCTCCAGCGTCCTCGACGTGGGCTGCGGGGTCGGCGGCCCGGGACTGCGGGTGGCGCGGCGGACGGGGGCCCGGGTCACCGGGATCAGCATCAGCCAGGAGCAGGTGAAGACGGCCAACCGGCTGGCCGAGGAGGCCGGGCTCGCCGACCGGGCCGTGTTCACGCACGGCGACGCCATGAAACTCCCCTTCGCGGACGGCTCGTTCGACGCCGTGATGGCCCTGGAGTCGATCATCCACATGCCCGACCGGCAGCAGGTGCTCACCGAGGCGGCCCGGGTGCTGCGGCCGGGCGGGCGGCTGGTGCTGACCGACATCTTCGAGCGGGCGCCGCGCAAGGAGGTGCCGCACCCGTCGATCCAGAAGTTCTGCCGCAACTTCATGGTGACCCTCGCCGACGCCGACGACTACGTCGCCCTGCTGCACCGTTCGGGCCTGCGGCTGCGCGGGCTGCTGGACATCACCGAGCACACCCAGCAGCGCACCTTCCAGGAACTGTCCCGGCCGGCCGCCGGCGGGGAGCGCCCCGAGGCGCTGGGCCAGACCAACCTGCCGGATCTGTTCCAGCCGTCCGACATGCTGGGCGTGGACGAGTTCGGCTGCCTGCTGGTGGCGGCGGTGCGCCCCTGAGGCGACCGCCCCGCGGCCCGGCCGCTCGCCCGGCCGCTCGCCCGGCCTCCGAGCGGGGACCGGGCGAGAGGCGCGGGCGGGTCGGGGGTGCTACGGGTAGGTGCGGCCCGCGAAGCGCCGGGCGAAGCCGTCGCCGACGTCGGCCGTCACGGTGTAGTCGTACTGGCCGTCGGAGGCCGGTGCGAGGGTGAGCGTCTTGGAGCCGCCGGCCGGGACGGAGGCGGACGTGGCGCCGCTTCCGGAGTAGCCGTTGGCGCCGACGGTGAACCGCACGGCGACGGTGCCGCCGTTGGTCAAGGTCAGCACCAGGGAGCGCGGCGATGCCGGGGCTGTCGACAGCGCCGCCTCCGGGTGGCCCTTGGTGGTGTCGCTCCAGGTCCGCACGTCGCCCTGGAAGCCGCGCAGGTAGCCGTCGGGGCCGTGCAGGTCGAAGTCGTACGGCCCGCCGCCGTAGGTCTGGGCGCTGAAGTAGTCCGAGATGTTCCCGCCCGCGGGCAGCGTGTACTGCCAGCTGCCGTAGGTGCGGTGGTTGACGGCGTAGGCGGAGAACGCGGCGCCCAGCGAGCCCGTGCCGACCGTCTTGAACCAGATCCGCCCGGTCGAGGTGTCCGTCCACGACGTGGTGTCGAAGAAGTAGTCGATCCGGCGGGCCGGCCGGGTGCCCTGTTCCTGGACGGGTGCCACCGGCGTGGCCGGCGGCGCGGCGTCGGGCAGCGAGTTCTCCGCGTCGCAGGCGGCGACGAGCGCCTTGGTGTCCGGGAGCGACGGGAAGGAGGTGTTGGCCGTGGTGAAGTCGAAGGCCGACATCAGGTCGCCGCAGACCAGCCGGCGCCACGCGGAGATGTTCGTCTCCTTCACGCCCGTCCAGTTCTCCAGGAAGCGCAGCGGCGAGGTGTGGTCGGCGACCTGGGAGTTGACGTATCCGCCGCGGCTCCAGGGCGAGATGACGATCATCGGCACCCTCGGGCCGAGGCCGATCGGCGCGCCGCCGACGAACTCGTCGGCCGTCCCCGACGGCGGCACCGGCGGCGCCACGTGGTCGAAGAAGCCGTCGTTCTCGTCGAAGTTGAGGAAGACCACCGTCTTCGCCCACACCGCCGGGTTCGCGGCGAGCGCCTGGAGGACGTACTGCGAGGTGTAGTCGGCGCCGTAGGCCGGCGGGTAGTCGGGGTGCTCCGACTGGCTGGCCGGGGCGACGATCCAGCTCACCGAGGGCAGCGTGCCGGCGGCGACGTCCGCGGCGAAGGCGCCGGCGGTACGGCGCTGCATGCCGTTGACGTACAGCGGGGACGTGGTGGCCGCCTGCTGGAAGCTCTTGAACCACGCGAGCGGGTTGTCGTCGTAGTTGTCCTGCTGCTGGTAGACCCGCCAGGAGATGCCGGCCGCCTGGAGCCGCTCGGCGTAGGTCGTCCAGCTGTAGCCCTTCTCGGAGTTGTCGGTGACCGGGCCGCCCTTGGTCCCCGCCGGGTCGATGGTGGCGGACCACTGGTAGAGCCGGTTGGGGTTGGTCGGGCCCTGCACCGAGCAGAAGTACTGGTCGCAGACGGTGAACGCCTCCGCGAGTGCGTACTGGAACGGGATGTCGGCGCGCTGGTAGTACCCCATGGAGTACGCGCTCTTGGCCGGGACCCAGTTGTTGTACAGGCCGTTGTTCCACGCGCTGTGGGTGCCGGACCAGCCGTGGTCGAGGTCGACCACCCGCTGCGCGTCGGTCGTCGAGGTGTCCAGGTGCCAGGGCAGCACCAGGTTGCCGCCGGAGGGGCCCGAACTGGTCTGGTGGAGGACGTCGGAGTTGTTCGGGAAGCGCAGGCGCGAGCGGTCGGCGTATCCGCGCACGCCCTTGAGCGTGCCGAAGTAGTGGTCGAAGGACCGGTTCTCCTGCATGAAGATCACCACGTGCTCGACGTCGTCGAGCGTGCCGGCGGTCGGCGACGCGGCCATCGCCTGCTGCATACCGGCAGGCAGCGCGGCGGCGAGGGATGTGCCGGCAGCTGCGCCGAGGAACGTACGGCGGGTCAGAGGCGTCACAGCTTCTCCTCAGTCGTGTGGGGGCCGTAGGAGCGTGTCGAGGCCCGGTGACGGCGCCTCGAAGGGATACCTGCCCGGGAGTGAACAAGTCGTCAAGTTTGGACCAGACCCGTTATTCTTTTGTGATTTCCGTCGGGGCGATACCGGCGCCATCCGCGGCGAACCCCGCCGCGTCGGGTCAACCCGGCGCGGCGGGGCGGGAGTTCGCGGGGCCAGGGCTCAGCTGCTGTGGGAGACGGTGAGCCCGTAGAAGGCGACGCGGGCGCCGTTGGTGGTGCTGTCGGAGGAGGACTGGTTGTAGGAACCGGCCTTGAAGTACTGCTTGTAGGCGTCGAAGGACGACGCGATGGCGTAGTGCGTGGTGCTGCCGTTGACCGTCAGGTCGATGGTGTCGCCGCCGGAGACGGCGATCGTGTAGCTCCAGGTCTTGCCGATCGACACGTGGCCGACCGTGTGCGTGGTCTGGCCGCCGGACGGCGAGTTCTCCACGCCGGCCACGATGTCGCCGTTCGCGTGGTAGTAGAGCTCGATCAGCGGCTTGGTGGACGACCCGCCGCTGCCGAGGTGGATCTGCCCGACGCAGACGTTCGACGTCACGGAGACCACGCGCAGCGTCGCGTTGAGCTTGTGGCTGCCGCCGAGCGACCAGTCCGCGGCGCTGCCGTTGGAGTTCATCTCGCGCAACTCGGAGCGGGCGTAGTTGGAGTTGGGCGTGGTGACGCCCTTCTCCGGGGCCCAGAAGGTCATCGCGCCGTCGCGGGTGTCGGTGTAGAAGTACGAGTCCTGGAAGCCGTCGTCGCCCTGGAGCTGGGAGGACGGGATGGTGGTCGGCGAGCCCGGGGAGCCGACGGGCTCCTGCAACTCCCAGACCGACAGGTTGAAGTTGCCGCCAGGCGCCTTGGTGGGGGACGCGGCGCTCGCGCTGGTGGTGCCGAGGAGCCCGAGGGTCGCGGCGACGCCCATGGCGGTCGCCGCGACGAGGAGCTTGGAGCGGATTCTCATGTGGGGGGGAACCTTCCGTGCTCGTTGTTCAGTTACGTGAACTAGGTCTAGTCTTTTGGACGTTCACTTGGATAGCACGGGCGGAGCGGGCCGTCAATGACCCTGTATAGGAATGGAGTTCATGTCGCTGAACGTCAACTCGACGGCGTGCGGCGGGATCGGGGCGAGCGGAACGGGTGCGGGCGGAACGGCACGGGCGAGCGGGCACAGGCGACGGGCACCGGGTACGGGCGAGCGGATGCGGGCGGAACGGCACGGAAGGGGTCCGGGCGGTTCGGCGGCGGGCCGGCCGCTACAGACCCGTCACCGAACTCGACGCCGTGAGCTCGTAGACGAGGGTGATCTCGCGCCGTTCGCCCGGGCCGAGGGCCAGTGCGTAGCGGACGATGCCCTCGTCGTCGGGCTCGTCGGGGGCGGGTGACGAGGACTCGGCCCGCACCCGTACCTCGACCGCCGAGACCTCCGAGACCGGGACGCGCTCGCGGATCACCAGTTCCTGCGCGCCGCCGCCGTACGGTGCGTCGAGCCGGGACACGAACAGCCGGACCTGACGGGTGATCACCGTACGCTGGTTGATGGCGGCCAGCCCCGCGGTGTCGCGGGTCTCCTCGACCTGGCGGACCACCCGGAAGGTGTCCTCGCTGCCGAACGCCAGCCGGACCTGGGCGCCGACGCCGGTGAACGCCAGCTCGCCGCGGCCGACGAAGCCGCTGCCCCGTACCAGGTCCACCGGTCCGGCCAGCAGCACATGGCCGGCCGCGTTGGTGAAGTGCGCGGTCGTCACCAGCAGCGGCGACAGCTCGGGGGCGCAGGTGCGCTCCGCGCGGCAGGGCGCGGTGAAGGAGGACAGGTGCACGCGGTGCGGCCGCCCGTCGGAGGGGACGTCGACCGGGTGCGGGGCGGCCAGCGTACGTACCGCACCGCCGTCGTCGAGCCCCGGCAGACGTGCGGCCCCGGCCCCGCCCCCGTCCGCGGCACCGGTGCCGGGTGCTCCCGCGTCGCCGGCCGAGTCGTCGCCGACCGTACGGATCTCCTCCTCCCGGAGGTTCACCTCCACGGTGCGCCGCTCCTCCGCCGAGCGCTCGCGCAGCGTGAGCACGTCCTCGGTGAGGGCCGGCGGGTTCGCGGCGAGGGTGGGCCGCGCGGTGGACAGCGACAGCGCGACGCCGTGCCAGTCCTCGCCGGTGGCCTGCCACACGAACGCGTCGGTCTCCAGCCGCACGGAGTCCCGGTCCGCGCCGAGCGTCGCCCGGTAGGCGGGCCGCCACAGCGCGCACGGGACGAGATGCGTGACACGGACGTCCGCCGGGCCGGCGCCCTCCGCCTCCACGACGAGTTCGACGTGCGCGGTCAGCACCTGCGGTTCGCTTTCGGTGGCCGCCAACGCCGCCCGGGCCTCGCCCAGTTCCTCGCCGATGTCGTGCAACCGGCGGCGCAGCCGGTGCAGTTCGCCGATGCGGGTCTCGGCCTCCTGGTCCACCCGGTCCAGCCGGTCGGCCCAGCGCTCCGGATCGGCGGAGCCCGCGCCCGCACCCTGCACGATGTCACGGTGCAGATCGGTCCTGGCCTGGTCGATCACGGCGAGCGCGTTCTCCTGACGCTGCTTCAGCTGCCGCGCGTCGTACAGCTCCCGTTCCAGTTCGTGTACGTCGCGGCGCAACTGCGAGGCGTCGAGGCCGGGTTCGCCGGGCGGCGCGGGCGTGTACGCGCGGACCACGCGGGCGTCCACGACGCGGGCGGCGGGGGCGGGTTCGCCGGGGGCGGGCGCACCGTCCGCGCGATCGCCGTCCGCCGGGCGGGCGGAGAGGTCCGCGCGCAGCGAGCGGTCGACGGCGAGCGGCGTGACCGGGCCGACCCGCAGCCGCTGCACACCGGCGACGAGCGGCACGGTGCCGGTGCGTTCGACCTGGGCGCGGTCCTCCAGGCAGGTCACCGCGGTGATGGGCAGGTGGAGCAGGTCCCGCTGAGCGGCGGCGTCCGCACCGGCGCCGGCAGGAGCGGAGTCCGGAGCGGCCGGGGTCTCCCGGGCGAACGAGGAGTTCCGGGTGGACGGGAAGTCCGTTGCGGGGAAAGGGTCCTGGGCGGGCGAAGGGTGCTGGGCGGCAGACATGGTTCAGTTCCTCCGGTTTCCGCCGACGACCGACTTCCCCACCGGCAGCCGGATCTCGAACCCTCCGGTGAGGGTCGCGGTCCGCCCCGGCTCCAGCGTGACCCGCCACACCCGGGCCCCGGCGACGTAGGTCCCCTCCTGGCCGTCCAGTGGCGCGCCGGGGTCGGTCCAGCGCGGGTCGGCCCGACGCTCCTCGATGCGGACGTCCTTGTCGGCCGAGGTCGGTATGCGCTCGCGCACCTCCACGAGCGCCGGGTACGGCAGCCGGTTGGCGACCTCCACCTCCACGGTGTGGTCGAGCACGGTGGTGCCGCCGCGCAGCCCGGCGGTCGACTCGCGCATGTGGGCCCGCCGCGCCACCTGGACGCTTTCGGCCACCCCGAGGCCGACCGCCTGCCGCTGCCCCGGGGCGAGGGTCGGCAGGGCCGCGGTGCGCACGAAGTCGCCGTCGACCATGACGTCGGCGGGGCCGGCGAGCAGCGGGTGCGCGGAGGTGTTCGTGACCAGGACCGTGCCGAACACGGCGGTGTCCTGCGCCGGGACGCAGACGTACTCGAACTCGGTGCGGACCGGGATCTCGCTCACCGGCACCGTGTGCCACTGGCCGTCCGCCTCGACGTCGGCCGGTGCCGCGGTGTCGAAGCGGTAGTCGAACGAGCCGGCCGACAGCCGGACGTCCACCGCGTGCGCGGGGCGGGCCAGGCGCGCCACGGCCGCGGCCCGGCGGCGGTACTCCGTGACGACCGCGTCCGTGCCCTCACCGGCGGTGCGCAACGTGCCGCGGCCCTCGGGCGCCTGCGGGCCGGCCATCACCAGGCTTGCGTAGTCGAGGAGTTCGGCGGCGGGGGCGAGGTGGGCAGGCGGCGCGGGCTGCGGGGCCAGGGCCGGCAGCGGTGCGGTCGGCAGCGGCGGGGCCCCGGGGGCGGGTCCCATGTCCGCGGAGACCTTGGGCCGGCGGGCGGCGGCGCGGTGCCGGGGCTGCGCGGACGGGGGCGCCGGCGCGGGCGGCGCGGACCCGGAGAACGAGCGGGTGACCTCGGCCGCGCCTCCGTAGCCGAAGTCGGCCTCCTCCTGCGCCGCGCCGTGGCCCTCGCCCAGCGGCCCGAAGGACGGGGACCGGGTCAGGGCGCCTCCCGGCGCGGGCGGCACGACGGGGGCGGAGGCCAATGCGTGACCGGCCGCCGGCAGTTGGGGGTGGCGCGCGTCCTCGGCGGCCTTCGCGGTGTCGTAGCCGGTGAACAACTCGTCGAGGCCGGGCGGGGGTTCGCGCCAGCCAGGGCCGGCGGGCTCCTGCTGGCTGCGGCCGATCCGCAGGCTGCGCAGCTCCGGCAGGTCGGCGCGGCGCAGCAGGTCGGCGGTGGACAGGCCGAGCCGTACGCCGGTCCAGTCCTCGCCGGTCCGCTGGGCGACGCAGGCGCGCAGCACCAGGGTGCCGGCGCCGCTGTCGCCGTCCAGGCGCAGTTGGTAGACGGGGGCCCAGGTGGCGCCGGGTACGTGGTACTCCAGTTCCACCTCGGCTGCCGCGGAGGAGTCGGCGGCGTCATCGGAGGGGTCGGTACCGTCGGAGAAGCCGGTACCGTCATCGGAGAGGTCGGCGCCGTCGGAGGAGTCGGAACCGTCCACGAAGACGGTGCCGTCGGCCGGGCCCGCACCGTCGGACACCAGGGTCACCACCGCGTACACGGACGGCTCCACCCGGTCGGCGAGCAGCGCGCCGGACGACTCGTTCAGCCGGTGCCTGAGGATGTCGGCGTCGTGTTCGGCCTGCTCCAACTCGTCCTCGGTGGCGCGCAGTCGGGTGTGCAGCACGGCCAGCCGCGCGTCGACGAACCCGGCCAGCGCGAGGATGGACTCCACGGGCGCCCAGCGGGGCGGGTCGCCGCGCCGGGTCTGGGGCGGTTCGGCCCGGAACCCGGCGACCTCCTCGATCTCGCCCGCCAGCCGCTCGCGCCGGTCCCGCAGCCTCGCCAGGCGGTCCTCGGCGTCCTCCAGGTCCAGCCGCAGGCCGGGGGCCTCCTCGCCGCGCCGCAGCGTGGCCGCGACATCGACGCGGATGTCCGCCACCCGCAGCCCGGGCGGCCCCGACACCACGCTCCCGCGCAGCGAGCCCGCGCTCAAGGTCGGTGGCAGGCCGCCGATCCGGACCCGGACCGTACCGTCGCCGCCGGGAGCGGACTCGGGTGCGGCCGTGGACGCCGGCCCAGCCGCGGTCACGGCCGTAGGCAGGACGACCGAGGCTCGGCGCGTGCACATCGCGCCCTCGGCGTGCACCACGACCGCTGTCAGCACGGACCGCGCCTCTCCCGGCCCGCTTCCGCTGTCCGCGGTGCTGGGCGGCGCGCTCTCGCCGTTCTCCATGCCTCCCCCTGCCGGCCGGCGTGCTTCCGGTCACGGGGACCGGAACTCGTCCGTACCCTAGCCGAGTTCGGCCGGGCGCCCGCAGGCGCGGGGCTCAGGCGAGGGTGGCGACCAGGATCGCCTTGATGGTGTGCATGCGGTTCTCGGCCTGGTCGAAGACGACGGACCGCTCGGACTCGAAGACCTCGTCGGAGACTTCGAGGTAGTCCAGGCCGTGCCGCTCGTGGATCTCACGGCCGACGGTGGTGCCGAGGTCGTGGAGCGCGGGCAGGCAGTGCAGGAAGGTGGCCTGCGGATTGCCGGTGGCCCGCATCACGTCGGCGGTGACGGCGTACGGGGAGAGCAGCCGGATGCGCTCGTCCCAGACCTCCTTGGGCTCGCCCATCGACACCCACACGTCGGTGTGCACGTGGTCGACGCCCCGGACGCCCTCCTCGACGCTCTCGGTGAGGGTGATCCGCGCCCCGGTCCGCGCCGCCAACCCGCGGGCCTGAGCGACCACGTCGGCCTGCGGCCACATCGCCTCGGGCGCGGCGATCCGTACGTCCATGCCGAGCAGCGCGCCGGTGACCAGCAGCGAGTTGCCCATGTTGTAGCGGGCGTCGCCGAGGTAGGCGTAGGAGATCTCGGACAGCGGCTTGGGGTTGTGCTCGGTCATGGTGAGGACGTCGGCGAGCATCTGGGTGGGGTGCCACTCGTCGGTGAGGCCGTTCCACACCGGTACTCCGGCGTGCGCGGCCAGTTCCTCGATGGCGGTCTGGGCGTGCCCGCGGTACTGGATGCCGTCGAACATCCGGCCCAGCACCCGGGCGGTGTCCTTGATCGACTCCTTGTGGCCGATCTGCGAGCCGGACGGGTCGAGGTAGGTGGTGCCGGCGCCCTGGTCGGCGGCGGCGACCTCGAAGGCGCTGCGGGTCCGGGTGGACGTCTTCTCGAAGACCAGCGCGATGTTCCGCCCGCGCAGCCGCTGCACCTCGGCGCCCGCCTTCTTGGCCGCCTTCAGCTCCGCGGCCAGCTCCACGAGGTGGCGGAACTCCTCCGGAGTGAAGTCCAGCTCCTTGAGGAAGTGCCGGCCCTTGAGGTCGACGGCCATGCGGAACTCCTAGCGTGCGGCGTCATCGAATACTGGAACCCTATACGATGATCGGCATTCTTATACAGCCCCCTGAGGTAGGCCGCCGGTCACACCGCGTCGCGCTCGATCGGGCAGGTCATGCAGCGCGGCCCTCCCCTGCCCCGGCCCAGTTCGCTGCCGGGGATCTCGATCACCTCGATGCCGCGCTTGCGCAGGAACGTGTTGGTGGTCGCGTTCCGCTCGTAGGCCACCACGACACCCGGTTCCACCGCCAGGACGTTGCAGCCGTCGTCCCACTGCTCGCGTTCGGCGGCGTGCACGTCCTGGGTGGCGGTGAGCACGGTGATCGCGTCGAGGCCGAGGGCGGCGGCGATCGCCCGGTGCATGTGCTCGGGCGCGTGGTCGGTGACCTTCAGCTCGCCCTCCTCCGCGCCCGGCTCGATGGTGTACGACCGGAGCATCCCCAGGCCCGCGTACTGGGTGAAGGTGTCGCCGTCGACCATGGTCATCACCGTGTCCAGGTGCATGAACGCCCGCCCCTTCGGCATGTCCAGCGCCACGATGGTGCGGGCCGAACCGGCCTGGAACAGCCCGCGCGCCAGCATCTCGACGGCCTGCGGGGTGGTGCGCTCGCTCATCCCGATCAGTACCGCGCCGCGGCCGATCACCAGCACGTCGCCGCCCTCGATCGTCGACGGGTACGCGTTCTGGCCCTCGGACCAGACGTGGAAGCCCCCGTCGGCGAAGAGCGGGTGGTGCCGGTAGATCGCCTCGAAGTGCACGGTCTCGCGCTGCCGGGCCGGCCAGCGCATCGCGTTGATGCTCACCCCGTCGTAGACCCAGGCGGAGGTGTCGCGGGTGAACAGGTGGTTGGGCAGCGGGTTGAGCAGGAAGTCGTCCAGGTCCATGGCGTGGAACCGGACCGAGACCGGCTCGGCGAACCGCTCCAGGAACTCCCGTTTCGTCATGCCCCCGACCAGCGCCTCGGTCAGGTCCGGGGCCGGCAACTCGTCGAACGCCGCCCGCAGGTGCCCGGTGGCCAGCGGGCCGTACTCCTTCTCGTCGAAGACCCGGTCCAGGACGAGCCGCTTCGCCGCCGGCACCTCAAGCGATTCACACAGCAGGTCGCCGAAGAGGTGGACCTGCACGCCGCGGTCGCGCAGCACGTCGGCGAACCCGTCGTGCTCGGCCCTGGCCCGTCGGACCCACAGCAGGTCGTCGAAGAGCAGCGCGTCCTTGTTGGTCGGGGTCAGACGCTTCAGTTCGAGATCGGGGCGGTGCAGGATGACGCGGCGCAGCCGCCCGGTCTCGGAGTCGACGTGGAAGCCGTTGTCCGCCATGGAAGCCATGGAAGAAGAGCTTCCCACGTCGGGGACGGCTCAACACGGCAGCGCGCCCGTTGTGCCGGGTCGGTGGTGTGCCGGGGGCCGGGGCGTGGCGGGTGCGGGGGGTGTGGTGGGTGCGGGTGGCTACGGGCACCGGCGGTGCCGTACGACGGGCGGTGCCGTACCGCGGTGTGCGGCACGGCACCGTACGCGTACGGCCCGACGGGGGCGGACGGGTTCACCGCCGCGGGTTCACAGCGGGTTCACAGCCCCGGGTTCACAGCCGCGGGTCGACCGGCTCGGACTCCAGCGCGAGCACCGCGAAGACCGCTTCGTGCACCCGCCACAGCGGCTCACCGGTGGCGAGCCGGTCCAGCGCCTCCAGGCCGAGGGCGTACTCGCGCAGGGCGAGGGACCGCTTGTGGCCGAGCGTACGGCCGCGCAGCCGGGCCAGGTGCTCGGGGCGGGTGTACTCCGGACCGTAGATGATCCGCAGGTACTCCCGGCCGCGGCACTTCACCCCGGGCTGCACCAGTCGGCCGGACTCGGTGCGTACCAGCGCGGCCAGCGGCTTGACCACCATGCCCTCGCCGCCCTCTTCGGTCATCTCCAGCCACCAGCGCACCCCGGCGGCCACCGACTGCTCGTCGCCGGTGTCGACGTGCAACCTGCGGGTGGGCTGGAGCAGGCCGCTGGTGTCGGCCTCGACCAGGCGGTCGATGAGGGCGAGCTGCCGGTCGTGCGGCACGTCCGCGAGGCTGCGGTCCTGGACGGCGAGCAGCTGGAACGGTGCCAGCCGCACCCCGTCGAGACCGTCGGTGCTCCAGCAGTAGCGGCGGTACGCCTCGGTGAACGCGGCCGCGTCGGCGGCCCGCTCACCCTGCCGGGACAGCAGCGTGGAGACGTCGGTGCCACGCTTGGCCGCCGCCTCCAGCGCGGCGAGGGCGGCGGGGAAGGCGGCGCCGGACGCGGCGCCCACCGCGGCGTACTGCTTGCGCAGCAGACCGGACGCCTTCAGCGACCACGGCAGCAACTCGGCGTCGAGCAGCAGCCAGTCGGTGCCCAGCTCCTCCCACAGGCCGGCGGTGGTGACGGCCGCGCGCAGCCGGGCCAGCACCTCCTCGGTGACGGCCGGGTCGTCGAAGAAGGGCCGGCCGGTGCGGGTGTGCACGGCGCCGGTGACCCCGGGGGCGGTGACGCCGAAGCGGTCCCTGGCGGTGGCCTCGTCGCGGCAGACCAGGGCGACCGCGCGCGAGCCCATGTGCTTCTCCTCGCAGACGACCTGTGCGACGCCGTCGTCCCGGTAGGCGGCGAACGCCTCGGCCGGGTGCTCCAGGTACCCCTCCTGGGTGGACGTGGCGCACGGCGACATGGTCGGCGGCAGATAGCCGAGCAGGCGCGGGTCGACCGCGAAGCGGCTCATCACCTCCAGGGCCGCGGCCGCGTTCTCCTCCCGGACGGCGAGCCGGCCCATCCGGGAGGTCTCGACGGTACGGCGGCCGGCGACGTCGGCGAGGTCGAGCGGACGGCCGTCCTTCGCGCCGGGCGCGGGCGTGGCCAGCGGCTTCACCGGCTCGTACCAGACCTGCTCGGCCGGCACGTCGACGATCTCCCGCTCCGGCCAGCGCAGCGCGGTCATCCGGCCGCCGAAGACGGCGCCGGTGTCGAGGCACAGGGTGTTGTTGATCCACGACGTGGTCGGCACGGGGGTGTGGCCGTAGACGACGGCGGCGCGGCCGCGGTAGTCCTCGGCCCACGGGTAGCGCACGGGCAGGCCGAACTCGTCGGTCTCGCCGGTGGTGTCGCCGTACAGGGCGTGCGAGCGGACCCGGCCGGAGGTGCGGCCATGGTACTTCTCGGGCAGCCCGGCGTGGCAGACCACCAACTTGCCCCCGTCCAGCACGTAGTGGCTGACCAGGCCCTCGACGAAGGTCTTCACCTTCGCGCGGAACCCGGGGTCGCGCTCGTCCTCCCGCTCGAACTGCTCGATGGTCTCGGCGAGGCCGTGGGTGTGCTGCACGTTGCGGCCCTTGAGGTAGCGGCCGAGCTTGTTCTCGTGGTTGCCCGGCACGCACAGGGCGGTGCCCGCCTCGACCATGCCCATCACGCGGCGCAGCACGCCCGGGCTGTCCGGACCCCGGTCGACCAGGTCGCCGACGAACACGGCGGTGCGGCCCTCGGGGTGGGTGCCGTCGCGGTAACCGAGCTTCGCCAGCAGCGTCTCCAGCTCCGAGCTGCATCCGTGCACGTCCCCGATGATGTCGAAGGGGCCGGTGAGGTGGGTCAGGTCGTTGTACCGGCGCTCGGTGACCACCCGCGCGGTGTCCACCTCCTCGGTGCCGCGCAGGATGTGGACCTTGCGGAAACCCTCGCGCTCCAGGCCGCGCAGCGAGCGGCGCAGCTCGCGCGTGTGGCGCTGGACGACGTGGCGGGGCATCCCGGCGCGGTCCGGGCGGGTCGCGTTGCGATCGGCGCACACCCGCTCCGGGACGTCCAGCACGATCGCGATCGGCAGCACGTCATGCTCGCGGGCCAGCGCGATCAGCTGGCGGCGCGCCTCGATCTGCACGCTGGTCGCGTCGATCACGGTGCGGCGCCCCGCCGCGAGCCGCTTGCCCGCGATGTAGTGCAGCACGTCGAACGCGTCGCGCGTCACGCTCTGGTCGTTCTCGTCGTCGCCGACCAGGCCGCGGCAGAAGTCCGACGAGATCACCTCGGTCGGCTTGAAGTGCCGCGCGGCGAACGTGGACTTGCCCGAACCGGTGGCCCCGATCAGCACGACCAGCGAAAGGTCGGTGACGGCCAGCTCGCGCGGCGGCTTCACCGCGTCCGGCGCGGCCGCGGAAGCCGGTGTGTCCTGGATCTGCGAGGTGTCCGGAGTGTCCGGGTTGTCCGGGGTGTCCGGGGCGCCCGGGTTCATACGGTGCTCGGTCATGCGACGGCCTCCTTCTCGTCCTTGTTGTCCTGGTCCTGCTCGCGGCCCTGCCTACGGTCTTCACCGGTCCCGGCGCCGTGATCCGCGTCGGGGCCCCCGGCGAGAGCGAAGACGGCCATCTGCGTGGGCGCCCCCACCTCGGGGTCGTCCGGCCCGACCGGCACGAACCGCACCTGGTAGCCGTACTGCTCCGCCACCCCGTCCGCCCACGCGCCGAACTGCGCCCGCGTCCACTCGAACCGGTGGTCCGCGTGCCGCACATGCCCGGCCGGCAGCGACTCCCACCGCACGTTGTACTCGACGTTCGGCGTCGTCACGACCACCGTCCGCGGCCGAGCCGCCCCGAACACGGCGTACTCCAGTGCCGGCAGCCGCGGCAGGTCCAGGTGCTCGACCACCTCGCTGAGCACCGCCGCGTCGTATCCCTTCAGCCGCGCGTCGGTGTACGCCAGCGATCCCTGGAGCAGCGCGACCCGCCCCGCCTGCCGCTCCCCCATCCGGTCCAGCCGCAACCGGCGCGCCGCGATGTCCAGCGCCCGCACCGACACGTCCACACCCACGATCTCGGTGAACCGCACCTCCTTCAGCAGCGCCGCCACCAACTGCCCCTGCCCGCAGCCCAGGTCCAGCACCCGCGCCGCGCCCGCCCCACGCAGCTCGGCGAGGATCGCCTCCCTGCGCTGCACCGCCAGCGGCGCCGGCCGCTCCGCCACCTCCTCGGGCACCTCCGGCTCCACCGCGTTGTCGATCTCCTCCACCTCGATGTCATCGGCGTCGGCCAGCCGCACCAGCTCCAGCCGCTCCATCGCCTGCCGCGTCAGCGACCAGCGCCGGGAGAGGTAGCGGCTGGTGATCAACTTCTGCTCCGGGTGCCGCGGCAGCCACCCCTCGCCGAACCTCAGCAGCTTGTCCACCTCGTCCGCCGACACCCAGTAGTGCTTGGCGTCGTCCAGCACCGGCAGCAGCACATACAGGTGCCGCAACGCGTCGGCCAGCCGCAACTCCCCTTCCAACGTCAGCGCCACATACCGCGACTCGCCCCACTCCGGAAACCTCGCGTCCAGCGGGATCGGCTCGGCCGCCACCCGCCATCCCAGCGGCTCGAACAGCTTCGCCACCAGTTCCGGCCCACCCCGCGCGGGCAGCACGGGCACCTCGACCCGCAGCGGCATCGGCGCCGCCGCCCGCTCCGGATGTGTCCGGCACTCCCCGCGCAGCGCGCTGGAGAACACCGTCCGCAACGCCACCGCCAGCAACGACGACGCGGCATACGGCCGGTCGTTCACATACTGGGCGAGCGCGGCATCGGGCGCGCCACCACGACCTCGGCCCTTCCCGCGCCGCACCAGCGCGGGCGAATCCACCTCCAGCAGCAACGCAGCGGTGGTCGACTCAGCGGTCGCCTCGGGGTAGAACACATGCGCCTCGCCGTACGCCGTCGAGAACGCCTGTGCCTTGTCCGGATGCTTGTGAAGCAAGAACCCCAGGTCAGTGGCCGGAACTTCGGTGCTGCCGGTGGCAGTGATCGTCATGAACACATATCCGAGTATCGACGGCCGGGCTCCCGGCCGACACCGGATTACCGACCGCCCGCGCTCTGCTGCCCCCGACCGCCCATCCCGGGACGCCTTGCCCCGGGACCGCCTGCCCCGGGACTGCCTGGCCGCTTCCCGAACCACCGCCCGCCGAAGCCGCCCGCCGGCTCAGCCGCCCCGCAACTCCGCCGCGACACCGGTGATCCCGGCCGGGCCCACCCGGCAGCAGCCGCCGACCAACCGCGCGCCCGCCTGCCGCCACCCGGTCACCAGCCCCGGATCGAACACCGAACCCCCCACCCAGCGCCGGCCTTCGGCGTCCCACTGCTCTCCGCTGTTGGGATAGGCCACCACCGGCTTGCCCGAGACTTCCGCGGCCAACCGCACCGCATCCGTCACCTCACCCGGGGCGCAGCAGTTGACGCCCACCGCGACCACCTCGTCCCGGCCCGCCACCAGCGCGAAGGCATCCTCCAACCGCTGCCCGGCCCGTGTCCGGCCGCCCTCGATCGTGTACGACAGCCACACCGGCGCCCCGGTGCCCTCGGCCGCCCTCAGCATCGCCTCCCCTTCGTCGACATCCGGAACCGTTTCCAACGCGAGGACATCCGGCCCCGCCGCCGCCAGCGCCTCCATCCGCGGTCGATGGAACCTCTCCAACTCCCGCACGCTCAGCCCGTACCGCCCGCGGTACTCGCTCCCGTCCGCCAGCATCGCGCCGTACGGTCCGACCGAAGCCGCCACCCGCGCCCCGGGCCGGCCCGCTGCCGCCCGCCGGGCCAGCTCGACGCTGCGGCGCAGGAGTCGTGTCGCCTCCGCGCGGCCGACACCGCGCTGCGCGAACCCTTCGTACGTCGCCTGATAGCTGGCCGTGGTGAGCACCTGGGCGCCCGCTTCCAGGTATGCGGTGTGGGCCGCGAGGATCTGCTCGGGCTCGTCCGCCAGGAGCCGTGCCGTCCACAGCGGGTCCGCCAGGTCGCAGCCCTGGTCCGCAAGCTGGTTGGACAACCCGCCGTCCAGTACCAGCGCCCCTTCGTCCGGCACGACCGGCCTTCCTCCGATCGCCTCACCTCTCTTCTCCGTTGCTTCCGCGGTGCGCTCTTCTCCGGCGGCCGGTCCGCCCGGCCCGCGGGCGGGGCCAGGCTCCGCCGCGGGCACGGGCGGCGTCACCGCGCCGTCACCCGACCTGCGACTGGACCTGCGCGGAGATCAGCTCCAGGTGGTCCAGATCCTTCAGGTCGAGAACCTGGAGGTAGAACCGCGTGGCGCCCGTCTCGGCGTACCGCCCGATCTTGTCGACGACCTCGGCAGGCGACCCGGCCAACCCGTTGGCCTTCAGATCGTCCACCTCCCGGCCGATCGCCGCCGCCCGCCGGCTCACCTCGGCGTCGTCCTTGCCGACCGCGACGACCAGAGCGTTGGACAGGACGATGTCGTCCGCCGCCCGACCGGCCGACCGCGCCGCCTCCCGCACCCGCTCGAACTGCTTGCCGCTGTCCTCGACCGACGCGAACGGCACGTTGAACTCCGCCGCGTAGCGCGCCGCCAGCTCCGGCGTGCGCTTGACACCCATCCCGCCGATGATCACCGGAAGCGACGGCTGCGCGGGCTTGGCCAACGCCGGCGAGTCCTTGAGCTGGTAGAACTTGCCGTCAAAGTCGAAGGTCTGCCCCGCAGGTGTCCCCCACAGTCCGGTGATGACGGCCAGCTGCTCCTCCAGCCGGCCGAACTTCTCCTTCGGGAAGGGGATTCCGTACGCGGTGTGCTCCGCCTCGAACCACCCCGCGCCGAGCCCGAACTCGACGCGGCCGCCCGACATCTGGTCGACCTGCGCCACCTGGATGGCCAGCACACCAGGCAGCCGGAAGGTGCCCGCGGTCATCAGCGTGCCGAGCTTGATCCGGCTGGTCTCCCGCGCGAGGCCGGCCAGTGTGATCCACGCGTCCGTGGGTCCGGGCAGACCGTCCCCGCCCATCGTCAGGTAGTGGTCGGAGCGGAAGAAGGCGTCGAAGCCCAGGTCCTCGGTGGCCTTGGCGACGGCCAGCAGCGTGTCGTAGCTCGCCCCTTGCTGGGGCTCGGTGAAGATACGTAGATCCATTCCTCCATCCTGCATCAGGTGCGGGGCCGACCGCGTCACCCCGAATCGGCGCGCGCCAGCACTTGCGCTCGGTCCTTGGCCTCGTCCACCGCGTCCAGCGCTTCGACGCACTCCCAGTAGGTCTTCTCGTCGCAGGCGGAGGAGATGAGCTCGACCAGGGCGAGCCCGATCTCACCGAGGAGAGCCCGCAGCGCCCGCAGTGTGCCCCCGGGCTCACGGACCGTGCTCAACCGGGCGGCCCGGGGCGGGCCGACCCGCGTGGCCGAGACCACCGGCGCGGGCCCGGCCCGCGACACCGTACGCCCCGGATCGCGCGCCGCCCCACGCTCGCCGGGTCGGCCACCCTCCGCCTCTCGCCCCCACACCTCCGCCAGCAGCCGTCCGATCGCCTCCGTCAGCTCATACGCCTGCCATGCCTCGGCGATGACGTCGTCCGGCTGCGGATCGCGGCCCATCGCCCGTTCCGCCTCCGCTACAAGCCGTGCCGCATCCATCTTCTGCACCCTCCGCGTCAGCGCGGCGACTCGGTGCCGCCGTCCTCATGTCACCCAGAGTGACACGGCGCAAGCGGTCAGCGAGGGGCGGATTCGAAGCTGTGGATAACTCTCCGATTGTGGATAACTCGATCACTCTTTCGAGGGATGGTCGCGCCCGGAAACCCCGTCCTCGGCCGGTCCGGGCACGGGAAACCGCAGTTCGTTGCGGTCGATCTTCGCGGCAAGCGCGGCCAGCACGTCGATGTCGAGCACGGCGCAGAACTGCAGCAGATACGCCAGTACGTCCGCCACCTCGTCCCGTACCCGGTCCGCGTCATCGTCCCCGTCCATCACCGCCACCGACTGCTCGGGAGTCAACCACTGGAAGATCTCCAGAAGTTCCGAGGCTTCCACGCTCAGCGCGGCGGCGAGGTTCTTCGGGGTGTGGAAGGGCTCCCAGCGGCGCGCGGCCGCGAAGTCCACGAGGCGTTGCTGCAGTTCGGCGAGATCGTGTGTGTCCGTCACTCGGACTGGTCTACCTCATCTTCACCCTCGGCCGCGGCGGGGAGCGGTTCACCGTGCGCGCATGTACAAGGGGGGTGGGAGCCGGCAACTCCGGTTTCGTTGCGGGCGGGCGGCACGGAGCCCGCTTGTGGCGTGGGCGCGGGGACGGGTGTGAGGCCGGTACGGGGCGCGGGCGAGCGCGTGGGGCCGGTGCGGGGCGCCGGTACGGGCACGGCGGCCGTCGAGGACGGGCCTGCCGACGAGGGCGGGCCCGTCTGTACGGGTGGACCTGTCGGTAGAGGTGGACCTGCTTGTGCAGGCGGCCCTGCCGGTGCGGGCTCGGGCGGCACCGGCTGCGCGAACGCGGCATCGAACCACGCTGGTTCCGCGTGCCCGGGCACGTCGTCGACGGATTCGGTGTAGACGTAGTCGGCTCGATCGAAGCCGCGGTAGTCGGGGGCCTCATACTCGGAGTCGTCGAATTCGGAGTCGTCGTACGCCAGACCGCCGTACCCGAAGTCGTCGTATCCCGCCTGGTCGAAAGGCGCTTCACCGTAACGAGAGGCTCCGGACGCCGACGGCGCGACGGGGACATCCGGGGAAACCGCACCGCTCGGAGCGGGTTGGGCCGGTCCTCGCTCGTCGTCGACGGCCTCAGCCCAGGTGTCCCGCGCCACCGCATGCCCCGTCGTCGACTCAGCCCTCGCCGACGCGCTGTCGAAGGCACCGTCTCCCTCCCCCGCGAACCCGCCCGTGTCCCGCCGTTCGACTCCACCCGGTCCGGACGCGCACGGCCTCTCCGCCCCGCCTACCGCCGACTCATCACCCGGGTCCGGGTCCTCGGCATCGCCCGCTCCCCTCCCGGCGCCCGCACCGCCGACGTCATCCACCGCACCGGCCACACCGTCTTCATCAACCGAGCCGGTCGCGCCAGCCGCGGACACCCCATCGCCTGAGAGTTCCGCCTCCACCGAACCCGTCGCACCAGCAGAGCTCACCACGTCCCCGACACCGGCGGCTCCCGTCAGGTCCGCCACGTCCGCCACCTCGGCCACGTCCGCCGCCGCCTCGGCCACGTCCGCCATGCCCCCAACTTCCGCCGCATCCGCCACGTCTCCGCCAGCCTCGGAGCCTGACGCACCCGCAGAGCCCCCCACACCCTCGGAGCCTGACGCACCCGCCCCGCCCCCAGCGCCCGCGCTCTCCCCGCCGCTCTGCTCCGCGCCGTCCCCCGCCCTCCCCTTCTTCTTCATCAACTTCGTCACCTTCGACCCCGCCCCGAGCACCGTGAGCGCGACCCCGCCCGCCGTGTCGATCCCCTCCGCGTACGCCGGGTCCTGCACGGTGCACAGCAACCTGATGTGGCCCCGCGCGGCGGCGATCCCCGCCAGCCGGAGCAGTTCCCGGGCCTGCCGCCGGTCGACACCGACGTCGAGCCCGTCGGCCACCACGGTCAGCACCTGCCCGGCCGGCAGATGCTCGGTACTGGTGTCGACGTCCAGCACCCCGGGTCCGGTCAGCAGCACCAACGCCATCGCCAGAAAACGCAGTTCCCCGTCGCCGAGCCGGTCGACCGGGACCATACCGAGCGCGCCGCGGTCGACCGCGGCGATCACCGCCTCGACCAGCGGCTCCCGGCCGTCGCCCGCCATCAGCGCGGGCAGCGCGGTCAGGCCGCGCACCGGCCCGCTGCACACGTCGCGTACCGCGCCGACCAGCATCCCGTGCCGGATGCTGCACTCGTGCTCGGTCCTGGCCAGCACCGCGGACAGGTTGTCGCACGAACCGCGCAGCCGCCCGTCGCCGACCCGGACGGGGCCGCGCATCAACTCCGGCCGCGGCGCGATCGGGAAGACCCCGCGCAGCGCGACCACGAGCTGCTCGGCCGCGGACAGCACCAGCCGCTGCCCCTCCGTATGCCCGGAGACCCGCAACGGCAGCAACGACGTGGCCAGCCGGTCGTCGGGAAGGGGCGCGCGGGTGACCGCGACGGCGCCGGCGGTGTGCCAGGCGGCCTGCACGGTCGGCCGGGTCGGGTCACGCAGAGCGGTGGTCAGAAGAGTCTCGCCCGAGCCGGTGAGCCGTTCACCGACGATCCGCAGGGTGGGTTCGACCTGGACGGCCAGGTCGAGGCGGACCGGGCCGAGCGGCCCACTGGTGGTGCAGCCGATCCGGAAGCCGCGCCGCCCCTGCGCATCGGCCCTCGCGCCCTGCGGCACGCATGCCGCCGCTCCCCCGCGCACGAACGACCGGCCGGTGCCGGACACCGCGAACACCTCTTGCAGATCTGCTCCGGACGCGAGCCGGCCGAGCACGGCCAGACCTTCGAGGACGCTCGACTTGCCCGTGCCGCTGGCCCCGGCGAGGAGTGTGAGCGGTTCGAGCGGGAAAGTGGCGCCGCGATGTGACTTGAAGGCCGACAGCCGGAGTTCGGTGACGATCGGGCGCTGCGGGCTGCTGCTCATGGGCGCGAAGTTAATGACCGTCGATCGTGCCGAACCGTTCCAGCGTACGTTTCGTCCCTCGAAAGAGGGACATCCGGCATAACCCGCATGGATTCAGGAGAAACAGACCTACAGCGGATCGAATCGCGGCGGTGCCCGAATCACCACCGGCCCGAGCCGCACACCCCCCCACACGCATGACCCCTCTTTACGCACCCGCGCGCGCCCGCCCGCCGCGGCCCACCACCACTACCTTTACGGAGGTGACGAAACCCAGTACCAATACGCCACGTTCACCGAAGAGTGCGGGCCCCGCGGCCACCGCAGACAGCGCGGACCCGCCCGCCACCAGCTATGTCGCACTTCTGCGCGGCATCAATGTCGGGGGCCACTCACGAGTCCCCATGGAGACACTGCGCGGCCTGCTCACCGACATGGGCGGCACCGCGGTGCGCACCTACCTGCAAAGCGGCAACGCCGTCTTCACCCACGGAAAGGAGGAGGAACCGCAGCGCCTGGCAGCGGAGTTGGAGCAACGCATCGCCGACGAGCTGGGGCTGACCATCGCGTGCCTGGTCCGGACGGGGACGGACCTGCGACGCGTGGTCAACGCCAACCCGTTCGCGATGGAGGGTGTGAACGGCTCGCGGTTCGTGGTCGTCTTCTTGTCCGGGCCCCCGCCCCGGGACAAGTTGGCGGCCCTGGACCCGGCCGTCTACGCCCCCGACGAGTTCCGGGCCGGTGAGCGGGAGATCTACGCCCACTTCCCGGACTCGATCCGCAACTCCAAGCTGGCCGCCCGCTTCTCCGACCGCTGGCTGGGTCTGACCGCGACCTCGCGCAACTGGAACACGGTCGTCAAGCTCCTGGAGCTGAGCGGTGGGTGAGCGGGCACCCCGGGTGGACCGGAGTGCCCGCGGCACCTCTCGGCGCGGGACCGGCGGAGCCGACCGCTCGCCGGGCTGTCGACCGGGCTATCCGCCGGCCTGCCCCATCCCCTCGGCGAACCACCGGGTGAGGCTGGTCGGGTGGGTGATGGCCGTGCCGACGACGACCGCGAATGCACCCGCGTCCAGGGTGGCTTGGGCCTGCGCGGGAGTGTGGATACGCCCCTCGGCCAGCACCGGGACGGAGAGCGCCGCGCTGAGCCGGGCGACGAGGTCGAGGTCGGGACCCTGCGGGTGGGGAGTTCCGCCGACGTGACCGGACAGGGTGGTGCCGACCACATCGGCACCGAGGGCGGCCGCCTCGATGCCCTCCTCGTAGCTGGAGACATCGGCCATGAGGAGCCGGTCGGCCTGGTGTACGGCGGTGACGGTCTGCTCCAGCGTCTCGCCGCCGGGACGCGGACGGAAGGTCGCGTCCACGGCCACGATGTCCGCCCCGGTCGCTGCGACTTCGCGGGCGTGCCGCGCAGTCGGGGTGATGTAGACCCCTGAAGTGCCGTCCTTCCAGAGGCCGATCAGCGGGACGTCGGTCACCGCGCGGATGGCGCGCAGGTCGTCGAGCCCCTGGGCGCGGATGCCGGCCGCACCGCCTTCCAGTACGGCGAGCGACATCTGACGCATGATCAGCGGGTCACGCAGCGGCTCCCCCGGGTACGCCTGGCAGGAGACGATCAGCCGTCCGCGCAGCCGTTCCAGGATGCCGGCACGGGCCGGACCCGTACGGTCGGCGCTCCCGGTGCCGGCTCCGGCGGTCGCCGCGGCCCCACCCATGGCTGCGGGCCCCCCGGGTCCCTCGGCGCTCCCGGCACTCCCGGCGCTCCCGGGCGCAGGGGCGGGACGGTCGTGCCCGCTCATGCCAGCACCTCCCGCCCGAGGAACGCGGCACCGTACAGCGCCGCGTCGTCGCCGAGCGCGCCCGCGCGCACCGGGGTGTCGGCCACCGCGGGCAACAGGTGGGCGGCCACGGTCTCCCGGAGCGTGTCCCACCAGACGGGGCCGGAGCGGCTGACGCCGCCGCCGAGGATGACGAGGTCGGGGGCGAGGACGTTGACGAGACCGCCGATGGCCTCGCCGAGCGCGGTGGCGCCGGTGCGCAGCACGGTCCGGGCGGTCGGATCGCCTTCCTCCGCGAGGGAGTTGATCCGGGGAAGGGTCGCGTCCGGTGCGGCGGCGAGTTGCCGGTAGGCGGCCGTCATCGCCGGTCCGGAGGCGGCGGCCTCGGCGTGGCCGTGGCCGCCGCAGGGGCAGGGCAGACCGGCTGCGGCCGGAACCGGCAGGTGGCCGGCTTCACCGGCCGCGCCGCCGGCGCCGTGGTGGACGCGGCCGTCGACAAGGAGACAACCGCCCACCCCGGTGCCGACGGTGAGCAGCAGGACACAGGCGTGGCCGGCGGCGAGGCCGAGCCAGTGTTCTCCGAGCGCGTGGGCGTTGACGTCGTTGTCCACCGCGACGGGGACCTGGAGCCGGCCGGCGAGCAGCCCGCGCAGGTCGGTGCCGCCCCAGCCGGGCAGTGCGGAGGTGGCCGACCGGACCCGGCCGGTGTGCGGGTCGATGACGCCCGCGCTGCCGACGCCGACCGCCGCCACCGGCCGGCCCAGCTGGGCCACCGCCCGGGCCGCCGCGTCAAGGACGGCGGCGGGGCCCTGGGCGGCGGGGGTGGCGAGGGATGTGCGTTCCAGCAGCGTGCCCTCGGGGGTGATCAGGGCGGCGGCCGTCTTGGTGCCGCCGATGTCCACCCCGGCGAGCAGCGTCATCGCAGCCCCGCCTGCTCGAGGATGGCGGTGATGCGGTCGGTCTCCTCGGCGGTCAGCGGGCGCATCGGCGGGCTGACGGTGTTCGCGGAGATCACCCCGAGGACGGCGAGCGCGGTCTTGAACGCGCCGAGCCCGGCGGCCGTTCCGGAGGCGGAGGCCGGGTCGGCCACGGCGACGATCTCGAAGAGCCGGGCCAGCCGGTCCTGTTCGGCCCGGGCGGCGGCCCAGTCACCGCGCGCGGCGGCGTCGTGCAGCCGCCGGTAGCCGTGCGGGTCGACGTTGCCCAGGCCCGGGACCGAGCCGTCGGCGCCGCCCAGCAGCATCGCGTCGACGACGACCTCGTGCCCGGTGAGCAGCGCGAAGCCGGACTGGTCACGCAGGTCGAGAGCGAGCTGACGGAAGGACACGTCGTCGCCGCTGGAGTCCTTCACACCCGCGAGGACGCCGTCGGCCGCGAGGGTGCGGACCAGTTCGCGGGAGAGCTTGCTGTGCACGCACACCGGTATGTCGTAGGCGAGCACGGGCAGTTCGCAGGCCGCGGCGATCTGCCGGAAGTGCCGGTCGATCTCGGTGGGGTGGGTGCGGGTGTAGAAGGGCGCGGTCGCGACGATCGCCGAGACACCCTTCGCGGTCGCGCTCCTGGCGCGCTCGATCACCTTGTTGGTGGTGGTCTCGATGGCGCCGGCCAGCACCGGGACCTGCCCGGCCGCGGTCTTGACCACCACGTCGAGGACGATGTCCTGCTGGTCGTCGGTCAGGTAGGCGACCTCGCCCGAGCTGCCCAGCGCGAACAGCGCGTCGACACCACCGTCGATGAGGTGCCGGACCACGCGTTCCAACGACACGGTGTCCACCGTGCCGTCAGCGGCGAGCGGGGTGACGACGGGCGGGATGACCCCCGAGAAGGGGGTGGTGCGGGGCTTCACGAACTGCTCCTTGTAGCGGGCCGCGTGGCGGTGGCCGCCGGTGCGGGGATCTGGGGGTGTACGCAGTGCCAGCGGTGCGAGCCGTCCGCGGTCGGCGCCGGAAAGACGTCGGCGCAGGCGTCGTCCGCCTTCCAGCAGCGGGTACGGAACGGGCAACCGCTCGGCGGGCGGGTGGCTGAGGGGACGGGACCGTTCAGCACGATCCGCTCGGTGGTCTCCAGCAGGCTGGGCGTGGCGGAGAAGAGCGACTCGGTGTACGGGTGGGCCGGCTTCTTGGAGACCTGCTCCGCCGGGCCCTCCTCGACGATGCGGCCGAGGTAGAGCACGGCCAGCCGGTCGGACAGGTGCCGGACGGTCTGGATGTCGTGCGAGATGAAGACCATGCCGAGGCCGAGTTCGGCGCGCAGGTCCATCAGCAGGTTGAGCACCTGGGCGCGTACGGACACGTCCAGGGCGCTGGTCGGTTCGTCGGCGACGATCAGCTCGGGGCCCAGGGCCAGTGCCCTGGCGATGGCCACGCGCTGGCGCTGCCCGCCGGAGAGCCGGCCGGGCAACGCGTGCAGGGTGTGGCTGGGCAGCCCGACCAGGTCGAGGAGTTCGACGACCCGGCGCTCCCGGTCGCGGACCGTGCCGCGCCGGTGCACGTCCAGCGGGTCGCGCAGGATGCGGCCCACCGGCATGCGCGGGTTCAGCGCGGTCGAGGCGTCCTGGAAGACCACCCCGACCGACGATCCGAACTCGGTGCGCCGCCGGGCGGCGGGCATGTCCCACAGGTCCTCGCCGCGGAACAGCACCCGGCCCTCGGTGGGCCGCTGCAGTCCGATCAGGACGCGGGCCAGCGTGGACTTCCCGCAGCCGGACTCGCCGACCAGGCCGACGATCTCACCGCGCTCCACGGTCAGTTCGGCCGCGGTGAGCGCGTGCACGGCGTCGTGCTTGAACAGGCCGCCACCCCGGGCCCGGTGCCGGACGTGGACGTCTTCGAGCCGGATCATCGTCCGCTCCTTTGCAGCAGTACGGGTTCGGCCGGGTGGTGGCAGGCGAAGCCGTGCCGTCCCGCCTCGCCGCCGGGTTCCTCGTCCGCGCCAGGCCGTCCGCCGAGCCCGGGCGCCTGGGTGCGGCACAGTTCCGTCGCCGCCTCGCAGCGGGACGCGAACCGGCAGCCGGCGCCGAAGTACTGCGGCGCCGGGACCACACCGTGCACCTGGTGCAGCCGGGCCGCGCCCGACTCCAGCGAGGTGACCGAGCCGAGTAGCCCGCGGGTGTAGTGGTGGGCGGGGTCGGTGAGCAGAGCGCGCGTGTCGCCGGTCTCGGCGACCTGCCCCGCGTACATCACCGCGACCCGGTGGGCGAGCCCGCTGACCAGGGCCAGGTCGTGGGAGACCAGGATCATCGCGAAGCCGAGCTCGTCCCTGAGCCGGACCAGCAGTTCGACGATCTGCGCCTGCACGGTCACGTCGAGCGCGGTGGTCGGCTCGTCGGCGATGAGCAGCCGGGGGCTGCGGGACAGCGCCATCGCGATCAGCACCCGCTGGCGCTGTCCGCCGGACAGCTCGTGCGGGTAGCTGCGCAGGGTGCGCTCGGGGGACAGCCCGACCAGTTCGAGGAGTTCGGCCGGAGTACGGGTGCCGCCGCGCGAGGTGAGCTGGCGCAACTGGCGGCCGACCAGCACCGACGGGTTGAGCGAGGACATGGCGTCCTGGTACACCATCGCGATCTCGCTGCCGGCGAGCGCGCGGCGCTGCCGGGGGGCGAGGCCGAGCAGGTCCTGGCCGCGGTACTCGATGGTTCCGCTCGCCTCGGCGTTGCGGGCCAGCAGGCCCATCACGGCGAGGCTGGTGATGCTCTTGCCGCAGCCGGACTCCCCCACCAGGCCGAGGGTCTCGCCCTCGCGGACGGTCAGCGAGATGCCGTCGACGACGGGGACGTCGCCGTAGCGGTCGGGGAAGCGGATCGACAGGTCGCGGACGGTCAGCAGGTCGGGGGCGTCGGCCGGGATCGGCCGGATCACCGGCGGATGGGTGGTCATGCGTTCGGCGAGCAGGACGAGGCTGCGCTCGACGTCGGCACGGTCGTCGTACGCCCCGCCCTTCGCCGCGGGTACGGTGCCCGCCTCGGACACCCCGCCCTTCGCCGACCCGTCCGCCGACCCGTCCGCCGAGCCCGCAGAGCCCGCAGAGCCCGCCGCACCCGCCGCACCCGCCGCACCCGCCGCACCCGCCGCACCCGCCGCACCCGCCACCGACCCCACCGGCTCCGCCGACTCCTCCGCCGGCACCTCCACCGATGCCTGCGACGCGTCGCCCCCCGCGACCACCGCCGTCGCCACCGGCTCCACCCGTGCGGCACCCGGCGACGCGGACGCGTCGGTCAGCCCCTCGGACAGGATGTTCAGCGCCAGCACGGTGATCAGCAGCACCAGCCCGGGAAAGAACGTGGCCCACCAGCCGCCGGAGAGCAGAATCTGCCGGCCGTAGGAGAGCACGTTGCCCCAACTCGGCTCGGGGTCCTGCACACCGGCGCCGATGAAGGAGAGGCTCGCCTCGAAGATGATCGCCTCGGCGACCAGGACGGTGGCGAACACCATGACGGGCGCGGCGCAGTTGACGGCCACGTGCCGCAGCACGATGTACGCGCGCCGGGCGCCGATGACCTTCTCCGCGGCGACGTAGTCCTCGCCGTACTGCGCGAGCACGTTGGCGCGCACCACCCGGGCGAGCGAGGGCACGTAGACGAACGCGATGGTGAAGATCAGGACCGGCACGCTGGAGCCGAAGACGGTGACCAGCACCGCGGCCAGCGCGATCGGCGGGAAGGACATGACGACGTCCAGCACCCGCATGACCGTCTCGTCGCCCCACTTGGGCGAGGTGGCGGCCAGCGAGCCGAGGATCGCGCCGACCACGACGGCCACGGCCGTCGACCCCAGGCCGATGACCAGGGAGTAGCGGGAGCCGTAGACGACCCGGGCGAAGATGTCGCGGCCGACCCGGTCGGTGCCGAACCAGTGGTGGGCGCTCGGCGCCTGGACCGGGATGCCGGTGGTCAGCGGGTTGTCCGCGATGAAGGACGCGAACACCGCGGCGAGCGCCACGACGAGCAGGACGACGAGCGAGATCCGCGAGGCCAGGGGCAGCGCGCGGAAGCGGATGCCCGGGCGGGAGAGTTTGGCCACGATGCGTTGGGGGCCAGTGAACAGGAACATCTCACACCGTCCTGATGCGCGGGTTGACCAGCAGGTAGAGCAGGTCGACGACGACGTTGACGACCAGGAAGGCGAGCGCGATCGTCAGGACGGTGCCCTGCACCAGGGCGACGTCGCCACCGGTGACGCCCTCCAGGATGAGCTTGCCCATGCCCGGAAGGTCGAAGATCGTCTCGATCACGACCGCGCCGCTGAGCAGGTAGCCGACCTTGACGCCCAGCACGGTGAGCGGCGTGACCAGCGCGTTGCGCAGCACGGAGCGGATGACCAGCGTCGGTGGCAGGCCGTTGCCGGTGGCCGTGCGCACGTAGTCGCGGTCGAGTTCGGTGACCATCGAGGTGCGGATGAGCCGGGCCAGCGAGGCCGCGACCGGGACCGCGAGCGAGATCGACGGCAGCGTCATGCAGCGCAGCCAGCCGGTGAAGGAGTCGCCCGGGTTGACGTATCCGCCGGTCGGGAACCACGAACTGTCCAGGGCGAACCGCTGGATCAGCAGCACGCCCAGCCAGAAGGAGGGCACCGCGACACCGGCCATCGACACCACGCGGAAGACGTGGTCGGGCCAGCGGTCCCGGTACACCGCGCCGATCACGCCGAGCAGGACCGCGAGCACGATCGCGATCAGCAGCCCCAGCAGCGTCAGTTGCAAGGTGAGCGGGAACGCGACGGCGATGCGGTGCGCGACCGGCTGGCTCGGCGGCACCGTCACGCCGAGGTTGCCGTGCAGCAGTTGCACGATGAAGTGGTAGTAGCGGACGGGCAGCGGGTCGTTGAGCCCGTTCGCCTGGGCGAACGCCGCGCGGGCCGCGGCGGTCGAGTTCTCCCCCAGCGCGTTGTAGGCGGGGTCCGCGGGAGAGAACTGGAGCACGACGAAGACCAGCAGGGTGATGCCGAGGATCATCGCCGGCATGATCGCCACGCGGCGCAGCGCGAGCCGGAGGAAAGCGAACATCGGGTGTTCCTAGCGGTAGGTCCTGGACGACTGGTGGTGCGGGGCCGACGACTGGCGGGACAGGCGCCGGCCCGGCGGCTCAGGCCGGGGACACACCGAGGAACGACAGGCCCGTGGTCGGCACGGGGCTGAACCCGGTCAGGGCGTGCCCGTTCCACGCGGTGGGCAGCTTGCGGTGCAGGATCGGGTAGAGCGGCACCTGGTCGGCGACGATGTCGGTGACCTGGGACCACAGGGCGGCGCGCGCCTTCGCGTCGTCGCTGCGGGCGGCCTGGTCCAGCAGCGAGACGACCTGCTTGCCCTTGGCGGTGCCCGACCAGTGGTAGCGGGTCTCGGGCCAGGTGCCGACGTAGAACCAGCGCATGAGCAGGTCGACGTCGTTGCCGAACACCGACGGGTCGCCGGGCGCGACCAGCAGGTCGTAGTCGCCCGTGTCGATCTTCGCGTACTGGGCCGAGGACTGACCGATGCTCAGGGTGGTCTTGATGCCGGCCGCGTCCCAGCTCTCCTTCACCAGCGGCGCGATGTCCTGCACCCAGGAGGTGTCGGTGGTCAGCACGGTGACCTTCAGGCCGCTGACGCCGGCGGCCTTCAGCAGCGCCTTGGCCTTGGCCGGGTCGTGGCCGTAGACGGTACTGGCCTTGACGTAGTCGGGGTGGCTGGGCTGGAGGTAGCCGCTGGCCGGGGTGGCCTGGCCGGACATCGCGGTGGCGATGATCTTCTCGGTGTCCAGCGCGTAGTGCAGGGCCTGGCGCACCCGCGGGTCGTCGAACGGCTTCTTCCGGCAGTTGAACATCAGGAAGAGGTTGCCGAAGGACGAGGCCGACTCGACGGTCGACTTGCGCTTCAGGCCGGCCATGTCGATGTACGGCACGTCCTCGATGGCCTCGACCCGGCCGGACTCCATCGCGCTGACCCGCGCGGAGGCGTCGGAGAGCAGGTTCCATGTCATCGTCGCGGCCTTGGCCGGGTAACGTCCGTTGTACTTGGCGTACTTCCTGAAGACGATCTTGTCCTCACGGGTCGCCGACACCAGCGCGTACGGGCCCGAGCCGACCGGCTTGGCGTCGAACGCCTTCTCGTCGGCCTGCACGATCTTCTTCGGCACGACCTTGACGACCGATATCCGGGAGGGGAAGAGCGCGAACGGGTACTTCAGCTTGAACTCGACCGTGTGCGTGTCCACCGCGCGGGCGGAGTCGAGGAACGGCAGGAACTGCGCCATCAGGGACGCGTTCTTCGGGTCCAGGATGCGCTGGACGCTGAAGACGACGTCGTCCGAGGTGACGGCGGAGCCGTCGTGGAAGGTCGCGCCCTCGCGCAGGGTGGCGCGGTACGTCGTCGCGTCGACCTTGGTCGGCATCGCGGTGGCCAGCGCCGGTCGGGCCGACAGGGTGACCGGGTTGAGGTCCACCAGCCCCTCGAAGACGTGCCAGTTGGCCGCGACCGGGGTGGCGCCGGAGGAGGTCATCGGGTCGAACCCGGTGGACAGGGCGTACGAGATACCCGCGGTGATCGTGTTGCCGGCCGTTCCGCTGCCGGAACCGGAGCCGCTGTCCGTGGTCGAGGAGGGTCCGCCGCACGCGGCGAGGGTGCCGGTGAAGGCGGCCGCCGCGCCGACCGCACCGGAATACCGCAGGAAAGCACGGCGATCGACTCTGGCGGGTGTCCGTCGAGAAGACACAGGAACCTCCGGAACAAGGAAGGAATGGACGGTGACGAGGCTGGACGCCGGGGTGTCTGCCGAACGGATTTTCGGTAAGGGTAGGCCGAACGTCGGGAACACTCTGCGCAACATACGACATCAGATGTCTGATGCCTGGTAGGGTGGACCGTAGTCGTCAGGACGAGAGGGGTCAAGGGGTGGACGCAAGTCGTAACTCCGGCAACGGGCGGGGCCGCCGCCTGCTGATGCACGAGGTCAGCGAAGGCATCAAACGCTACATCTTGGACAATGGGCTCCGTCCGGGCGACCTCCTGCCCACCGAGAACGAGCTCTGCGAGGCACTGGACGCGAGCCGGTCCAGCGTCCGCGAGGCCGTCAAGACCCTGGACGTCCTCGACATCGTGGAGGTCCGCCGGGGCCACGGCACCTACGTGGGACGGCTCGGGCTGTCCGCGCTGGTGGAGAGCCTCACGTTCCGTGGCCTGCTCGACCGCGACGACGACATGCAGCTCATGCTGGAGCTGGCCGACATGCGCGAGCTGTTCGAGCGCGGCATGGCCGACCGGATCGTGGCCGCGCTCGACGCCGCCGAGGTGGAGACCCTCGACACCCTGGTCGACGACATGGAGGCGTCCGGCAGCGGCGACGGCACCGGCTTCGTCGAGGCCGACCGCGCCTTCCACGCGCTCCTGGTCGCCCCGCTGGGCAACGAGCTGATCGGGCAGCTCTCCGCCGCGTTCTGGGACGTCTACATCATCGTCGCCCCGCACCTGAACGGGATCAGCCGGGCCGACGAGGTCGAGACGGTGCACCACCACCGCCGGATCGTCGAGGCCGCCCGCGCCCGGGACGCGGCGGCCTTCGCCGCGGCCGTCTCCGACCACTACGCGCCGGTGCGCCGCCGGATCGCCGACGCCCGCTCCGCCGGGCCGCAGGAGGACGGCGCCGGGGCAGCGGCCGGAACGGCGCCCGGAGCGGGGGCCGCGGCCGGCGCCGGGACGGGCACCGGGACCCGCGCGGGGAAGCGCGGCAAGGGCGGCGACGGCGACAGGTCCGCAGGTCGGGAGACCGCCGTCATCGCACCCCGCCGGGTGGGGCGCCGCCTTGACGCCGCCGGGGACTCCGCCTAGATTCCCGCCGGAGAGGGACATCAGACATCAGATGTCCCACCCTGCCCCTGCGAGGAGCCCGGCGTGCCCCTGACCGACCTCACCCTGGCGGAATGCCTGGAGTACCGCGCCGAGCAGCCCGCGCCCGCCGGCTTCGACGCGTTCTGGACCCGGACCCTGGAAGAGGCCGCGCGGGCCGCACGGCCACCGCGGTTCGACGCCGTCGACGCCGGACTGCCCGCGATCCGCGTGAGCGATGTCACCTTCACCGGATACGACGGCGAACCGGTCCGCGGCTGGCTGCGGCTGCCCGCCGCCCCGGCCGGACCGCTCGGCTGCGTCGTGGAGTTCCTCGGCTACGGGCGCGGCCGCGGACTGCCGCACGAGAACCTGACCTGGGCCGCGGCCGGCTACGCCCACCTGGTCATGGACACCCGCGGCCAGGGCTGGTCGGCGGCGCCCGGCGCGACCCCCGACGGCGGCGGCACCGGGCACGGTCCCGTGCCCGGCTTCCTCACCCGCGGCACCGGCCGGCTGGACGACCACTACTACCGGCGGCTGTTCACCGACGCGGCCCGCTGCGTGGAAGCCGCCCGCAGCCACCCGGAGATCGACCCCGACCGGATCGTGATCACCGGCTTCAGCCAGGGCGGCGGCATCGCGCTGGCCGCGGCGGGCCTGGTACCGGGACTCGCCGGGGTCATGGCCGACGTCCCCTTCCTGTGCCACATCCGGCGCGGCGCCGAACGCGCCGCCCTGCCGCCGTACACCGAGATCGCCTCCTACCTCGCCCTGCACCGGGAGCGCGCGGAGGAGCTCTTCGCCGAACTCGACCACTTCGACGGCCTGCACTTCGCACCCCGCGCCACCGCCCCGGCCCTGTTCTCGGTGGCGATGATGGACCAGATCTGCCCGCCGTCCACCTGTATAGCGGCCTACCACGCGTACGCCGGCCCCAAGGAGTTGGCGGTCTACCCCTTCAACGGGCATGAGGGCGGCGGGGAGTTCCACCGGGCCCGGCAACTGGTGTGGGTCCGGGAGCGGCTGGGCCCTGGCCCCGCCGCTCCCGGACCGCGTGCTCTCGCTCCGGAACTTCCCGAACTTCCCGAACCTCCCGAACCTCCCGAGCCGGCCGAGCCGGCCGCCGGAAGCGCTCACGCAGCGGCCGTCAGTGGTCCTGCTTCGCCCAGTCGAGGGTGAAGTCGGAGTAGACGATGCCGCCGGTGTCGCCGATCTCGTAGAGGTCGGCGGCGGCGCCGCTGCCCAGCACGGCGAGCGTCGAGTAGCCCGCGTCCCCGGACTTGACCAGTGCCTGGTACGGCCAACTCGCCCCGTCGTCCTGGCTGACCCGCACCGTCAGCTCCGAACGGCTGCTCGCCGAGGCGTTGTTGCTCGCCAGGGTGACCGGGGTGGTGAGCGGGGCCCCGGTCGAGCCCACCTGGGTCGGCTTGAGGTAGGAGATCTCGTCGGCGTTGCAACCCGGGTCGACCAGACCGGAGTTCCAGGCCGGGCCGAAGTCACTGGCCACGTCGGTCGCACCGGCGGGCGAGGCGTCACCGGCGGTGGCGTACCAGCGGTTGCCGCCGCTGTTCGAGCGGAGGTTCTGCACCACCTTGCCGTCGCCGCGCTGGATGACCTTGCTCTCGTTGACGCCGGTCGCGGCCGCGGGGCCGGCGTGCCAGGTGGCGCCGTGGTCGTCGGAGTAGATGTCGGCGGCGTGGTCGGCGCCGCCCTCCCGGTAGACGATCGGCTGCACCAGGCGGCCGCTCGCCAGCTGGATGCCGTGCCCCGACGAGGCGAACATGCCCGCCCAACTCACGCTCTTCACCTGCGGGTTGAGGTCGATCGGAGCGCTCCAGGTCAGACCGTCGTCGGTCGAGGTGATGTAGCGGATGTGCATGGCGGTGGTGTCGGTCGCCGAGTTGGAGCCGGCCGCGGAACCGTAGTAGCCGACCCCGGGGGCGGGCGAGTAGTTGTCGAAGAGGTAGACCGTGCCGTGCGGGCCCGCGGTCCGGTCGACCAGCAGGCTCGCGTCGCCGTAGCCCTCGCTGGTGGTCGGCGCGTGCAGCACCACCTTCGGCGTGGACCAGGTCGCGCCGCCGTCGGTGCTGCGCCGCATGACCGTCTGGATGTTGTTGGTGCCGCCGCCGAGGTCGGAGTTGCCGTCCACCCGGGCGTCGGCCATCGCCAGGACCGTGCCGGAGTTCGTGACCGCCATCGCGGGGATACGGACCGAGGCCGCCGTGCCGGTGTACGTCTCGTACGTCGAGCCGTCGGCGGACAGCCGGTTGAGCCCCTCGATCGGGGTCGTCGTGCTGAAGAGCGTCTGCGCGTTCATCCCCGGCGTGCCGGCCGCCAGGCCGCAGGTCGCGGCGCCCGACTCGGTACGGCTGAAGCCGCTCGCCGTCGTCGTGGTGAACGAGTACGGCGTGCCGTTCGGCACCGTCCACAGCAGCGTGGCGTCCGAAGCGCCGGCCGCGACCGTCCGGGTCCAGGCGCTGCCGCTGCGGCCGGGCCAGGCGACGGTGAACACCTGAGCGGCGGCGGAGTGGTTGACCAGCGTCATCCGCAGCACATGGGTGGCGGGCTGCGAACCGTCCGTGTTGCGCGGGCAGTCCAGGCTGACCTGCGCCCCCAGGGCCGTACCGCAGTCGAGCGTGCCGGCCACCGTGGTGTCCAGGCCCTGCGGGGTGGTGACGTGGAAGGAGTACGCGGTACCGCTGGTCTTGGTGAAGAACAGGTCGGTGCGGTCGCCTGCCGCGACCGAGGGCGTCCAGCTGCCGTACCCGCTCCACGTCACGGTGAACGTGGTCGCCGACGCGGTCGGGTTGAGCAGCTCCAACCGGATTCTGCTGCTGTTGCAGTCCTGGCTGCCCACCGCCGACTGGGTTCCGGAGGCGGCACTGCCGGGCGCCGCGGTGGCCAACGGCGCCACCAGGGCTGCCAGTACGGCGACCAGCAGCAGCAACAGCCGTTGCGGCGACGCCTTCCGGTGCGCGGTCCGCGCCGGCCGCTCCTTCCGGCGCGGCGGACGGAGGTGCGGGGATCTTTCGGTCACAGCGGGCTCCTCGGGGGGTGGGGGTGCTGGATCGACGGACGGCAGGTGCACGGCGCCGGAACAGCGCGAACTCCCGGACAACATCTGATAACTGATGAACGACATCAGATGTCGGTTGTCCGGGACCCTACGAGTGAGGTGGTGCCCCGTCAAGAGCACCGGGCAGCAAGGGTTTCCGCGCGGGCACGGCGCGCACGGCAGGCAGATCCACGGTTCGGGAGCCCGCGCGAGCCCGGCGTCAAGCCCTGCGAGACTCCGACCCTTCGCCACAACACGCGTGAGCCAAAGGGGAGTTGGCGCCGTGGACTCCCCCGGCCGTACGGGGCGGCTCGCCGGTCCGGCGCTCATCCCTCGTGTGAGGGTTCTCGTGTTCAGGCAGGCGAAGGCCGCGAGGACCACGGAGATCGCGAGGCCGCGCGGACCACGGAGATCGTGAGCACCCTGCGGTGGCCGCTGTCGCTCCGCGGCAGGCCGAGCTTGAGGAACACGCGGCTGATGTGCCTGCGCCCCCGCGCCGCTCCGGCCTCGCCCGGCGTCCGCGCCCGCGCGACCCGCGGGTCAGGAGGTCTTCGCGGCCGGGCCCAGGATCGCCACGCACTCCATGTGGTGGGTGAACGGGAAGAGGTCGAAGGCCAGCAGCCGCAACGGGCGGTAGCCCTCCTCGGCGAACCACGCCAGGTCCCGGGCCAGGGCCGCGGGGTCGCACGCGACATAGGCGATCCGGCGGGCGTCGAGCGAGGCGATCTGCCGGACCGTGGCGTGGCCGGCCCCGGCCCGTGGCGGGTCGAGGACCACGAGGTCGGCCTCGGTGATGCCGGTACGGGGCAGCACCTGCTCGACCTTGCCGTGCTCGATCCTGACCCGGTCGAGGTCCTGGAGGTTGTGCCGGGCGTCCTCGACCGCGCGCTTGGCGGACTCGACGCCGAGCACCGCGCCGCGCTCCCCGACACGTTCGGCGAGCGCGCCGGCGAAGAGGCCGACTCCGCAGTACAGGTCGAGCGCCATGTCGCCCTTGCGCGGCATCAGGCCCTGCATGACGGCCTCGACCAGGACGTCGGCGGCCTTCGGGTGCACCTGCCAGAAACCGCCGTCGCCGACCCGCCAGGTGCGGCCGGCGGCGCGCTCCCGGACGAACGGGCGGCCGTGCACCCGGTGCACGGCGTGGTCCCGCTCGCCGATGCGCTGGACGGACACCGGCTTGTCGAGTTCGACGATCGGCAGCCGGCCGCCGGGCCGCGGGGTGAGCACGACCTGGCGGTCGTGGGAGCCGGTGGCGGCGATCGCCTCGACGGTGGCGATCTGCGGCCAGTCGCGGGCCTCGACGCCGAGTTCGCTGACCCCGGGCGCGGCGATCAGGCAGTGGTCGATCACCTCGACGTCGTGCGAGCGGTGCTTGCGCAGCCCGGCCCGTCCCTCGGCGTCGATCGCGTACTGCACGCGGGTGCGCCAGGCGGGCACGGCGGGGGCGCCGGCGTCCAGGTCGGCCTGGCTCACCTTGTCGCCGGGCGCGGGCGCGACGGTGCCGTCCCAGCCCGCTTCCTCGGGGGTGAGGCCGGCCAGCCGGGCGAGCTGTTCGGTGAGTACGGCGGCCTTGAGCCGTCGCTGGGCGCCGGGGGTGGCGTGCTGCCAGTCGCAGCCGCCGCAGCGGCCCGGTCCCGAGAACGGGCACGGCGGCTCGACGCGGTCCTTGCCGGGCTCCAGGACGCGTACCGCGTCGGCGCGCAGGAAGCGGGAGTCCTGGTCGCCCTCGGTGACGCGGGCCACGACCCGCTCGCCGGGCAGGGCGTGCCGGACGAAGAGCACCTGTCCGGCCTCGGTGCGGGCCACGCAGTGGCCGCCGTGTGCGACCGGCCCGACCTCGACCTCGAACTCGTGGCCGACCAGCGAGGGGGCGGAATCGGTCTGCATGGCGGCGCTGCTCCTGGGGTGGACGGCGAGGCGGGTCGCCGGTCTGGTCGGCGGGGGACGGCGACCGCCCAGTCTACGTGCGCGCCCACCCGCCGCTGACCGCTCACGGCCGAGGGACCGCGATGACCCGCCGACCACCGCGACCGACCGACCGCGACCGACCCCAGCCGACCACCCGGGCCGGCCCCACCCGCCGCGGGCACCCAGGCCGACCACCCGCGGCCGTCGTCGGGCCGCGGGCTACTTCTGCCCGCTGCCCGGGGTGGTGTGCTCGCGGTGGTCGGACCGCGGCGGCCCGACCGGACCCCGGCGGATGGAACCGGGCGCGCTCCAGTCCGCACGGCGGCGGGCCCGCGCGCGGGCCACCTCGGAGGAGTCGAGCTGCCAGGGCACGGAGGTCACCATGACGCCGGGGCTGAACAGCAGCCGGCCCTTGAGCCGCAGCGCGCTCTGGTTGTGCAGCAGGTGCTCGTACCAGTGGCCGACGACGTACTCGGGGATGTAGACGCTGACCACGTCGCGGGGGCTGTCGCGGCGCAGGCCCTTGACGTAGTCGATGATCGGGCGGGTGATCTCGCGGTAGGGCGAGTCGAGGACCTTCAGCGGCACATCGATGCCGTGGCTCTGCCACTCGGCCTGCAGCGCCTTGGTGTCCTGGGGGTCGACGTTGATGCTGAGGGCTTCGAGGCTGTCGGAGCGCATCAACTTGGCGTAGGACAGGGCGCGCAGGGTGGGCTTGTGCAGCTTGGAGACCAGCACGATGGAGTGCACCCGGGACGGGCGGACGTAGTCGTCGCCGGGCTCGTCGTCGGCGGCGATCTCCTCGGCGACGCGGGTGTAGTGCCGGCGGATCGCGGTCATGGTGGCGAAGAAGACCACCATGCCGAGCACCGCCACCCAGGCGCCGTGGGTGAACTTGGTGAGCAGCACGATCACCAGCACCAGGCCGGTGAGGAAGGCGCCGAAGGTGTTGATCGCGCGGGAGCGGTGCATGTGGCGACGCTTGGCCGGGTCGGTCTCGGTGCGCAGATGGCGGTTCCAGTGCCGCACCATGCCGGTCTGGCTGAGCGTGAAGGAGACGAAGACGCCGACGATGTAGAGCTGGATGAGCCGGGTGGAGTTCGCGCCGTAGATGTAGACCAGCACGGCGGCGAAGCCGGCCAGCAGCACGATGCCGTTGGAGAAGGCGAGCCGGTCGCCGCGGGTGTGCAGCTGCCGGGGCAGGTAGCGGTCCTGCGCGAGGATCGAGCCGAGCACCGGGAAGCCGTTGTAGGCGGTGTTCGCGGCGAGGAAGAGCACCAGCGCGGTGACCGCGGCCAGGAAGATGAACGGGATCGAGTTGTGCCCGAAGACCGCCTCGGCGACCTGCGCGATCACCGGGTCCTGGGTGTAGTGGCTGCCCAGCGGCTTGCCGTGGTCGAGCAGGTCCGTGGCCGGGTTCTGGGCCATCCGCACATGGGTGTTCATCGCCAGCGCGATGATCCCGCAGAACATCGTGACCGCCAGCAGGCCCATGGCCGCCAGCGTGGTGGCGGCGTTCTTCGACTTGGGCTTCCGGAAGGCCGGCACGCCGTTGCTGATCGCCTCGACGCCGGTGAGCGCGGCACATCCGGAGGAGAAGGCCCGCAACAGCAGGAAGACCAGGGCGAATCCGCCGATGCCCGGTGACTCGGCGTGGATCGTGTAGTGCGCGGTCGGCGCGTTCATGTCGTGCCCGGTGGCGATCTTGAAGATGCCCCAGGCGATCATGCAGAAGACGCCGAAGACGAAGGCGTAGGTCGGGATCGCGAAGATCGTGCCCGACTCCCGTACCCCGCGCAGGTTCATCAGCATCAGCACCACGATCATGCCGACCGCGCCGAGCACCTTGTGGGTGACGAAGAACGGCACCGCCGAGCCCAGGTTCTCGATGCCGGACGAGACCGACACCGCGACGGTGAGCACGTAGTCGACCATCAGCGCGCTGGCGACGGTGAGACCCGCCTTCGGCCCCAGGTTGGTGGTGGCGACCTCGTAGTCGCCGCCGCCGGAGGGGTAGGCGTGCACGTTCTGCCGGTAGGAGGCGACCACGGTGAACATCAGCACCACCACCGCGACCGCGATCCACGGGCTGAAGTGGTAGGAGGAGATGCCGGCGATCGAAAGGACCAGCAGCACCTCACCGGGCGCGTAGGCGACCGAGGAGAGCGGGTCGGAGGCGAAGACGGGGAGCGCGAGCCGCTTGGGCAGCAGCGTCTCGCCCAGCCTGTCGCTGCGCAACGCCCGGCCGATCAGAATCCGTTTCGGCAGGTCGGTCAGTTTGGACACCCCGCGATGTTAAGGGATGGGCATGCCACCCGTGCGCCCGAGTACCGGACCGAGTGTGAAGAACCTGCGCCCCCGCTCCCACGGAACTTCCACGCCACCCCGCGCGTGTGGAGCTTGGGCCCCCGGTCTGAGAGTCTTGGACCAACTTTTACGACGACGGCTCCTGGTTTCACGGTCCTAGTCGCATCAGTCGGACTCAGCAGTCGTCAGACTCAGTCGTCAAATGTTGGCAGCCGGAAGGACGGTCGTGCACGTCGTGATTATGGGATGCGGGCGAGTGGGTTCAGCTCTCGCGCACTCCCTCGAACAGCATGGTCATACGGTCGCGGTGATCGACCAGGACCCGACGGCGTTCCGCCGCCTCGGCTCCGGGTTCGGCGGGCGCCGGGTGACCGGAGTCGGGTTCGACCAGGACACGCTGCGTGAGGCCGGAATCGAGGAGGCGGGTGCCTTCGCGGCCGTGAGCAGCGGCGACAACTCCAACATCATCGCGGCCCGGGTGGCCCGCGAGATGTTCGGCATCGAGAACGTGGCGGCGCGGATCTACGACCCCAAGCGCGCCGAGGTCTACCAGCGCCTGGGCATCCCGACGGTGGCCACCGTGCGGTGGACCGCCGACCAGATGATGCGCCGGCTGCTCCCGTCGGGCGCGGAGCCGCTGTGGCGCGACCCCAGCGGCGGGGTGCAGCTCGCCGAGGTGCACACGTCCGCCGCCTGGATCGGCCACAAGGTGAGCCGGCTCCAGGACGAGACCGGCGTCCGTGTGGCGTTCCTCACCCGGCTCGGCGAGGCCATGCTCCCGACCTCGCAGACGGTGCTCCAGGAAGGCGACCTCGTGCACGTCATGATGCGCACCGACGGTGTCGCCGACGTCGAGGCCGCGTTCGCCAAGGGGCCCGAGGAGGCGCAGTCATGAGGGTCGCCATCGCCGGGGCCGGCGCGGTCGGCCGCTCCATCGCCGGGGAACTGCTGGAGAACGGCCACGAGGTGCTGCTGGTCGACAAGAACCCCACGTCCATCTCGGTGGAGCGGGTCCCGCAGGCGGAGTGGCTGCTCGCCGACGCCTGCGAGATCACCTCGCTCGACGAGGCCGCGCTACAGCGCTGCAACGTCGTGATCGCCGCCACCGGCGACGACAAGGTGAACCTGGTCGTGTCGCTGCTGGCCAAGACCGAGTACGGCGTCCCGCGGGTCGTCGCCCGCGTCAACAACCCGAAGAACGAGTGGCTGTTCAACGAGTCCTGGGGCGTCGACGTCGCGGTCTCCACGCCGCGCCTGATGTCGGCGCTGGTCGAGGAGGCGGTCAGCGTCGGCGACCTGGTCCGGCTGCTGCGGTTCAGCCAGGGTGACGCGAACCTCGTGGAATTGACGCTGCCCGAGGAGGCCGCGCTCGTCGGCACCCGGGTCGGTGACGTGGAGTGGCCGACCGACACCTCGCTGGTGACGATCATCCGCGGCAACCGGGTGCTCACGCCGTCCAAGGACGACGCCCTGGAGGCCGGCGACGAGCTGCTGTTCGTGGCGGCGCCGCACCGCGAGGAGCAGTTGGAGGACCTGCTGTCGGTCCAGGACGGCTCCGCCGAGGAGTAGCCGGGACCGGACCGCGGGCGTAGACCCGCAGGCATGTGCAGGGGCCCCGGCCACCTTTGGTGGTCGGGGCCCGCGCACGTGCGGTGCTCGGCCGTGTCGCCGAAGGGCAGGACGGCCGACGGTCAGGACGGTCGGCGGTAGTGCTACCGGCGGTAGGGCTGTCCGGTGGTCAGGACGACGCGGACGCCTGGCGCTCCTTCTCGGCCTTCTCCGCCTTCTCGGCCTTCTCCGCCGCTTCCATCTCCGCGATCACGTCGATCGGCGGCGGCGCCTTCACCAGGAAGATCCAGGTCAGGTAGACCGACAGCAGGAACGGCGGGATGCCGAGCGCGACCTTGACCCAGCCGAGCTGGGTGGCGTTCCCCCACCAGTAGAGCGGGAAGAGGATCGCGGACTTGGCGAGCAGGATCAGCCCCCACGCCCAGCTCGCCTTGGTGTACGCGCGCAGCCGGCCCGGGTTGCGGGTGCGCCAGGAGAGGTTCTCCTTGAAGATCGGCCCGAGGATCAGGCCGAGCAGCGGCACCTTGGCGGCGGCGGTGACGATGTAGGCGAGCGCGAGGCCGAGGGTGTAGAGCATGCCCGGCAGGTAGAAGTTCTTCGCGTTGCCCGACATCATCGCGAAGACCGCGCCGAAGGCGACCCCGAACACGCCGCTGAAGGCGTGCTTGAGGGTGTCGCGCTTGAGCAGCCTGGCCACGCCCATCACCACGGACAGCGCGAGCGAGGCGATCGCGGAGCTCTTGAGGTCGTGGTTGACCGTGTAGATCGCCACGAAGACCAGCCCGGGCACGGTGGTCTCCACCATGCCGCGCACCCCGCCGAACGCCTCGAAGAGCGCCGCCTCGGTGACCGCGCGGGCCGCCTCCTCGGTGCCCTGCGCTCCGCCGTCGGCTCCGGCCGCCCCGTCGAGCCGCTGGGACCCGCCGGAGCCGTCCGGAGCCGCCGGATCGGCGCCCACCGTCTGATCCGTGTTGTCGATCGACGTCACCTGGTTACTCCTGTCCGACCGGACGCAGTTCGTACTTGGGGTTGAACAGCACCGGACGGCCTCGGTTCATGGAGATCCGGCCGGACGCGATGATCATGCGCCCGGGTTCTATGCCGACGATGCTGCGGCGCCCCAGCCACACCACGTCGAGTGCGGCCGAACCGTCGAACAGCTCGGCTTCCAGTGCGGGCACGCCGGCCCGAGGACGGAGCGTGACCGTACGCAGCGTACCGGTCACGGACACGATCTGTCGGTCGGAGCAGTCGCAGATCCGTGTGCAGCCGACCGCGAGGGCGTCCTGTTGCAGTTCCTCGGAGTGCAGTTCCTCCTGGGAGGAGGACAAGCGGTCGAGCATGCGACGGAAGCGACCCGCGGGTCGGTCGGAACGGATGGCACCACTCATAACGCCAAGGGTACCGGGATGCCCGCGCGGGACCAGAGGCCCGACGCAGGGGCGCGAGCGGCCGTCCCGGGGCCCGCCGGGGCCCGTCCCGCCCACGCCCCGGCTGCCCCTTCTGCCTCGGCCGGCCCTGGCCACGGCTGCCCCTGCTGCCCCGGCCGGCCCTGGCCACGGCTGCCGCTGCGGCTGCGGCTACGGCTCCGGCTGCTCCGCGTCGACGATCTGCCCGTCCCGCAGCTCCAGCACCCGGTCGGCCAGCGCCAGCAGCTGCGTGTCGTGGGTGGCGACCAGCGCGGTCACGCCCTCGCTGCGCACCACCGCGCGCAACAGCTCCATCACCGCCAGTCCGGTGTCCGCGTCGAGCTGGCCGGTCGGCTCGTCGGCGATCAGCAGCACCGGGCGGTTGGCGAGCGCGCGGGCGATGGCCACCCGCTGCTGCTGGCCGCCGGACATCTCCCCCGGCCGCTGGGCGGCGTGGTCGGCGAGGCCGACCAGGGCGAGCAGCAGCTCGACCCGCTCCTCGCGCTCGCGCGCCGGGGCCTTGCGCAGCCGCATCGGCACGCCGACGTTCTCGGCGGCGGTCAGGATCGGGATGAGCCCGAAGGACTGGAAGACGAAGCCGATCCGGTCCCGGCGCAGCGCCAGCAGGTCGTCGTCGCCGAGTCCGGCGAGGTCGGTGCCGTCCAGGCTGATCCGGCCGCCGTCCGGGCTGTCCAGGCCGCCCACCAGGTTGAGGATCGTGGTCTTCCCGGACCCGGAACGGCCCTTGAGGGCGACCAGTTCGCCGCGCGGCACCCGGAAGGACACCCCGCGCAGAGCGGCCACCGCGGTGTCGCCGGAGCCGTAGGTGCGGCGCAGGTCCTCGACGACGACCATGTCACCGCCGTCCGGCCCCTCGGCGATCGCGGTCGCCGTACCCGCCTGGTCGGCGGACTGCTCGCTCATGTCTCTTCCTCCCCCGTGCCGGCCCGTCTCCCGGCCGTGCCGGGCCGCGCCGTCATCATCCCCGGCCGTCGCGTATCCGTACGGTACGCCGCGGGCACCCGGAAACCAGCCGGTCGCCGGATAACGATCGCGGCGGCGCCGCGCGGGCGGGGCCGAGAACGCAGCGACCCGGCCGTCGAACCTGCCGACGACCGGGTGGATGCGGGTGCTTGACGCGGCGAACCCCGAACCGCGCCTGCCCGCAGGGAAGTTGTGCGACCGGAGCGGGCAACGGCGGGCGGCGGTCGGGCCGCGACGGCTCAGTGCAGCTCGGTGATCTCCGGGCCGCGCCGCATCGGGTCGATACCGTCACCGAACTTCGACGGCTCGCTCTGCTCGGGCGTGGCGCCGTCCGGCACCATCTGCGCGTCGTTCGGGAGCTTCAGCACGATCGGGTCGCGGGGCGCCATCGGCGCCTCGCCGCGCAGCACCACGGTGTCGCGGAAGACCGACTCCAGCACGCCGGCGGCGGCGGGCTGCACCGCGCCCTGGCCGGAGATGACCCCGCGCAGGAACCAGCGCGGGCCGTCGCAGCCGACGAAGCGCACGAGCTGCACCCCGTTGGTGCCGTCGGGCAGTTGCACGGGCACCTGCGCGCGCAGCTCCCAGCCGAGCGGGCCCTCGACCTCGTCGACGATGCCGCCCTGCTGGGTGATGCCCGACGCGATCTCCTCGCGCACCTCGCCCCAGATGCCCTCGGACTTCGGGGCGGCGAACGCCTGGAGCTGGACGGCGCTGTCCCGCAGCACCACGGTCGCGGCGACGATGGACTCGCCGGCCACCTCGACCCGCAGCTCCATGCCCTCGACACCGGGCACGAACAGGCCACCGAGGTCCACCCGGCCCTCGCCGGGCTCCTGGACCTCGCTCACGTCCCACGGGCCGTCGGGCCGCGGGGCGGGCGGAAGGTTGTAGTCGGACGACTCCTCGGAGTCGTCCGGCTCCGCGGTGTCCTCGGCCGAGTCCTCCGGGCCTTCGGCCTCGTCGAGCTCGTCGATGGCGTCTTCGCGCTCCTTGCGACGACGGAACACGGTCACTGTCCTTCCCGGTCGCTGAGGACCGATGCGTATCCGTTGCTGGACGTGCCCGCCGACGGTGTCTGCACCGCGGCGTGACCCCCCGTGGAGCCGAAGCCCCCCGCGGCCCTGGCAGATCCCGGCAGTTCCGCGACCTCGTGGAAGCGGACCCGCTCGACCTGCTGGACGACCAGTTGGGCGACCCGGTCGCCCGGCTCGAACCTGACGGTCTCGCGCGGGTCGAGATTGACCACGATCACCTTGATCTCCCCACGGTACCCGGCGTCGACCGTTCCCGGGGCATTCACCATCGCCACCCCGCACCGCGCGGCAAGGCCGGAGCGGGGGTGGACGAAGGCCGCGTAGCCGTCCGGCAGCGCGAGGGAGATGCCGGTGGGCAGCACCGTCCGCTCGCCGGGCGCCAGTTCGGCGGCCTCGGTGGTGATCAGGTCGACGCCCGCGTCGCCGGGATGCGCGTACGCGGGGACCGGCACCGACTCGTCGAGCCGGCGCAGCAGCACGTCCACCGGCGGCCTGCTCATGGGTTCACCTCGAAAGCGCGGGCGACCTTCACCTGGTCGGGGTCGGACATCGCGGCCTGGATCTCGTCGGCGCGGCCGTTGCTGGTGAAGTGGTCGATCTTCACCTCGATGAACAGGGCGTCGGCGCGGACCGCCACCGGGCCGTCCGGGCCACCGATCCGGCCCTCGGCGCTGCTGTAGATCTTGCGGCCGTCCACCGCGGTGCAGCGCGCGGACAGATGCAGGGTCGCCCCGACCGGGACCGGCCGGACGAAGTCCGACTCCAGCCGCCCGGTCACCGCGATGACCCGCAGCAGCCAGCTCAGCGAGCCCAGCGTCTCGTCCAGCGCGGTGGCCAGCACCCCGCCGTGCGCGAGGCCGGGCGCGCCCTGGTGGGCGGGCTGGACGGTGAACTCCGCGGTGACGCTGACGCCTTCACCGGCCCGGGCCGCCAGGCGCAGGCCGTACGGCTGGGATTCGCCGCAGCCGAAGCACTGGTCGTAGTGCGCGCCGAGCAGTTCGCCGGGCGCGGGCGCCTCGGGATGGCGTACGGGCGCGACGGCACCGGGCGGCGGCGCCAGGCTCGGTCGGCCCGCGTTGGGGGGTGTTGTGGCTGCACTCACGCCGCAGACCTTATCGCGCGAAGGTGTGGGCGCCCCTGTCCGACGGTGCCGCCCGCGAACGGGCGCCGGACGGTGCTCCCCGGCGAAGCCGGCGGCCGGGACACGCGGGGCGCACGCGGAGCAGGCGAGGGTGCGGTCCCGGGCTCTCCCGGGAGCCGTGAGGACGGCGCCCCACCGCGCCCGCGCACCCGGCCCCGCGGGCACAGACGGGCATGGCACGCTTATGCCATGCCCGCTTCGCAGCCTTACGACGAACGCCTCACCGTGCCGCGCTCCTGGTGGTTCATGGCCATCGGCGCGGGCGTCGGCCTGGCCCTGGTCTTCTTCCCCTTCGGCCTGCTCCCGATGCTCGGCGGCCTGGTCGCGGGCGGGGCGCTGGCCATGATGACGGTCAGCTCCTACGGGTCCGCGCGCATCCGCGTGGTGGCCGGTTCGCTGGTCGCGGGCAAGGCGCGCATCCCGCTGGAGGCGCTGGGCGACGCCCTGGTGCTGGACCCGGCGGAGGCGGTGGCCTGGCGGTCGTACAAGGCGGACCCGCGGGCCTTCATGCTGCTGCGGTCCTACGTGCCGACCGCGGTGAAGGTGGAAGTGACCGATCCGGCGGACCCGACGCCGTACGTCTACCTGTCGACCCGCTCGCCGCAGCGGCTGGCCGAGGCACTGGGCGCCCTCAGGACGGCCGACCAGGCGAGCTAGGGGTTTCCCCGCCCGGTGCGGGGGACTCGGCCCGCGGAGGGCCGCGTGCGGGCCCGCGGGGCCTAAAGCCCGGAGGGGCCGGGGAGTTCGGGCGGCGGGGTGCGGCCGGGCAGGCCGGGCTCCTCGGCGTCGCCGTCGATCCTTGAGGTCGCGGAGGTCCCGGCGGTCGCGGAGCTTTCCACGAGCAGCGGCCAGGGCAACTGGTGCGCGCGCAGGTCCTTGCGGACCCGCTTGGCGAGCTTGCGGGTGTCGCGCCGGTTCATCACCGCGCCGACAGCGGCGCCGATCATGAACGGGGTCAGCGCGGGCATGTGTCTGAGGCTGCGGCGCAGGAGGCGCTGGCGCATCTCCCGCTTCATGCTGGTGCCGAGCGCCACGTTGAGGGTCGACAGCTTCAGCGCGTCGATACCGCGCTGCTCGGTCCAGGACCACAGGTAGGCGGTGGCGCGCTCCCTGACGTTGCCGGGCACGCGCAGGCCGTAGACCTCGTGCAGTTCGGCGATGAGTTTGTACTCGACGGCGGCCACGCCCAGGGTCTCGGTGGCCAGTTCGGTGGGCATGGCGGGCGGGACCGGCAGCATGGCGGCCGCGCCCACACCGGCGCCGACCGTCATGGTGCCCTTCACGGCGGCGGAGATCAGCCGGTCCGCGATCTCGTCGGGGCCGAGCCCGGGGAACTGGGCGCGCAGCGTGCCGAGATCGCGCACGGGGATGCGCGGAGCGGTCTCCAGCAGCCGCTCGGCGACGGACCCTGCGCCGGCCTTGGCCAGCCGCCCGCTCGCGCGGGCACCGCCGCCGACGCCCCGGGTGACCCCGCGGGCGGTCGCGGCCGCGAGCGAGGCCGCACGGCCCCGCTCGACGTTCCTACGCTCATCCGGTGAGCCGGTCACGGCGCCGGCCGGTCAGGCCGCGCAGTCGCGGCAGATGGGGTTTCCGTTCTTCTCGGCAGCGAGCTGGCTCCTGTGGTGGACCAGGAAGCAGCTCATGCAGGTGAATTCGTCCGCCTGGCGGGGCAGCACACGGACCGACAGCTCCTCGTTGGAGAGGTCGGCGCCGGGCAGCTCCAGGGACTCGGCCTGGTCGAACTCGTCGACGTCGACCGCGGAGGTCGACTTCTCGTTCCGCCGTGCCTTCAGTTCCTCGATGCTGTCCTCATTGACGTCATCGTCGGTCTTGCGTGGGGTGTCGTAATCCGTAGCCATTTCGCTCTCCCCCTGTGGGTGTCTGTGGTGTCTCCAGCGCCGTAACGCGCGGGAGGCCGGACTTGTGCCCGACCCGAGGCGGAGATTTTGCCTCACATCAAGGCCCGTTACTCAATCGACACCCGAGGACGCCCCCGAAGAGGTGAGTGCAAGGGTGGCCGATCATGGTCCGTGGCGGTCCGAAAGTCATCCGCCATGGATGCCTCTCCGTGTACTTCCCGTGATCATGACCTGCGGAAACATGGAATTTACGGTCGTTTCTCCCCGATCCGCGATCACCGAGCGTACACACTGTGAGAGAGCCGTGTGCAATCGATCACAGGTGTGCGCCGAGCGCACCAGAAGTGCCGATTACTCGCAAAGCGAACAGCGCCCCGGTCGGCGCGGCGAGTCGGGCTCGGCCGGGCGTGACGCGGTTCACAGCCTGTCACAGGAGTTCACCGGGTCTCACATCGGGATCGCGACCCGCATGACCAGGCCGCCTCCCTCGCGCGGCTCGGCGGTGATCACCCCGCCGTGCGCTCTGGCGACCGAGCGGGCGATGGACAGTCCGAGCCCGACGCCCTTGTCGCTGCCGGTGCGCTCGGTGCGCAGCCGGCGGAAGGGTTCGAACATGTTGTCCACCTCGTAAGCGGGAACGACCGGTCCGGTGTTCGCCACCACCAGGAGTGCCTGGCCGTGCTCCGCGCTGGTGGTCACATCGACCCAGCCGTCCGCCGGCACGTTGTAGCGCACGGCGTTCTGCACCAGGTTCAGCGCGATCCTCTCCAGCAGCACTCCGTTGCCCTGGACGACCGCGGGGGCCAGCGACTCGCGCAGGGCCACGCCCTTCGCCTCCGCCTCCCCACGGGTCTGCTCCAGGGCTCTGGAGGCCGCCTCGGCGAGGTCGACGGCCTTGCGGTCCACGATCTCGTTCTCGCTGCGGGCGAGCAGCAGCAGGCCCTCCACGAGCTGCTCGCTGCGCTCGTTGGTGGACAGCAGGGTCTTGCCGAGCTGCTGGAGGTCCGGCGAGGCGTCCGGGTCGGCGAGCTGCACCTCCAGCAGGGTGCGGTTGATCGCCAGCGGGGTGCGCAGTTCGTGCGAGGCGTTCGCGACGAAGCGGCGCTGGGCGGTGAAGGACCGCTCCAGCCGCTCCAGCATCTCGTCGAAGGTGTCGGCCAGCTCCTTCAGCTCGTCGTCCGGGCCGTCCAGCTCGATCCGCCGGGTCAGGTCCGAACCGGCCACCCCGCGGGCGGCGCGGGTGATCCGGCCCAGCGGCGCCAGCACCCGCCCGGCCATCACGTAGCCGAAGGCGAAGGCGACCACCGCCAGGCCGATGAGGGCCAGCAGCGAGCGCTTGAGCAGCGTGTTGAGCGCGATGTCCCGCTGGTGCTGCATGCAGGAGCTGACCATCTGGTGGAGCTGTTCGCTGGTGGTGCTCTGGTCGACCGTGATGCAGCTGCCCGGGGTCACGTTGATCGTGGCGATCTGGAAGGGCAGCTGGGAGCCCTTGCTGATGGCCTGGGCGGCCAGCAGGTAGATGATCCACAGCAGCACGACGCCGGCGATCAGGAACATCCCGCCGTAGAGCACGGTGAGGCGTATCCGGATCGTGGGCCGCAGCCAGGGCGGCGGGGACTCGGCGGGCGGCGGGTCCCAGGCCGGGCGCGGAGGGGTGGACGGCCGGGCCGGCGGCGGGCTCGCGGGGGTCTGGGAGGACAGGTGGGCCATGGCGGTCAGATCCGGTAGCCGGAGCCGGGCACCGTGACGATCACCGGCGGCTCGCCGAGCTTGCGGCGCAGCGTCATCACGGTGACCCGCACCACGTTGGTGAACGGGTCGGTGTTCTCGTCCCACGCCTTCTCCAGCAGCTGCTCGGCGGAGACCACCGAGCCCTCGCTGCGCATCAGGACCTCCAGGACGGCGAACTCCTTGGGCGCCAGGTGGACCTCCTTGCCGTCGCGGAACGCCTCCCGGCGGTTGGGGTCCAACCGGATGCCGGAGCGCTCCAGCACCGGCGGCAGGGCGGCCGTCGTACGGCGTCCGAGCGCGCGCACCCGTGCGGTCAGCTCGGTGAAGGCGAAGGGCTTGGGCAGGTAGTCGTCGGCGCCCAGCTCCAGGCCCTCGACCCGGTCGCTGACGTCGCCCGCCGCGGTGAGCATGAGCACCCGCATGGGCAGGCCGAGGCTGACCACCTGGCGGCACACCTCGTCGCCGTGCACCACCGGCAGGTCGCGGTCGAGCACCACCACGTCGTAGTCGTTGACGCCGATGCGCTCCAGGGCGGCACCGCCGTCGTAGACCACGTCGACGGCCATGGCTTCGCGGCGCAGGCCGGTGGCAACCGCATCGGCGAGCAGTTGCTCGTCCTCGACGACCAGTACGCGCAAGGCGCTGTTCCTTCCGTGAGCTGTGGGAATCCACCTCCATCCTGCACCGGACCCCCGTAAATCGGCGGTAAGGGGAGCGCCCGTGGTCCGAGGGGCGGTACGCCGAGGACCGGAGAACGGGACGTCGGGGACCGCCGGAATTTCCTTCGGGTCGGTGAGGTTTCCGACTCGGGCGGGGTGGGGAGGACGGCTTTACACCCACCCACCACGCCTTGTCCCGCGCTTCCCGCGCGAGGACAGCGGGCTTGACACTCGCGTGTCAACGGAGACGACGAGGGGGCGCACAATGGACGCGTTCACGAATGGAATCCTCCAGCGCATACACAGCACGGAGTCCGATCTGCGCCGGGCCCGCGAAACCGGGGACGACTTCCTCGCCGATGTCGAAGAGGGCGAACTGGACGATCTGCGCCGCCTCGCCGCGGAGCACGGGGTGGACGTACGGCCCAAGGTCGCCTGAACCTCCGGCCCCCAAAGCCGCACGCCCCGGCCACCACGAAGGTGCCGGGGCGTTCGCATGCCGCGAGGAGGCCGGCCGGCGGCCCGCTGCGGGCCCGCCGGCCGGGTCGGTGGTGCCGGAGTGGTGCCGGTTCAGTCGTGCCAGGCGCCCAGCTCGTCCAGGCGGCGCTGGAGCGGTTCGAAGAGGCCGGGCGGCGCGGCCAGGGTGAGCTCGCCGGAGGGCGCCTCGCCCGGGCGGCCGCCGGTGAGGGCGCCGGCCTCGCGGGCGAAGAGGTCCCCGGCGGCGAGGTCCCACGGGTTCAGGCCGCGCTCGTAGTACGCGTCGAGCCGGCCGCAGCCGACGTCGGCCAGGTCGATCGCCGCCGAGCCGCCGCGCCGGATGTCGCGGACCTGCGGCAGCAGCCCCTTGATCACCTCGGCCATCGCGACCCGGCGCTCGCGCAGGTAGCTGAAACCGGTGGCGACGAGCGCGTGCTCGAAGTCCGGGGCGGGGCGGCAGCGCGCCCGCACGCCCTCGACGTAGGCGCCGCCGCCGAGCACCGCCTGGTAGGTCTCGCGGCGCATCGGGGCCGCCACGACGCCGACCACCGTCTCGCCGTCCCGTTCCGCGGCGATGCTCACCGACCAGGAGGGCAGGCCGTAGAGGTAGTTCACGGTGCCGTCCAGCGGGTCGATCACCCAGCGCACTCCGCTGGTGCCCTCGCTGCTCGCGCCCTCCTCGCCGAGGAAGCCGTCCTCGGGGCGCAGCCGCCCGATGTAGGCGGTGATCAGCTTCTCGGCGGCGATGTCCATCTCGGTCACGACGTCGATCGGGCTGGACTTGGTGGCGGCCACGCCCAGGTCGGCGGGGCGGCCGTCGCGCAGCAGGGCGCCGGCCCTGCGGGCGGCCTCCAGGGCGATGCCCAGGAGTTCGGCGTCCTCGCCGGTGGCGACGGGGCCGGCCGGGCCGTTGGCGGGCGGCTGGTTCGGGCCGGCCGGGCCGTTGGCGGGTGTGCTCATCTGTTCCGGTCTCCTCAGTCGGTTCCTGCGGCGGCGGGCCGCGACGGCTGCCGGCCGGCGGCCGGGCAGCAGCCCGCGGGGCACACGTCATGGCTCGGGCCCAGCGCGCCGAGCGCGCAGCGGGCCGGGGCCAGACCGCGCTCGGTCGCGGCGCGCTCCAGCACCAGGTCGCGCACGGCGGCGGCGAACCGCGGATCGGCGCCCACCGTGGCGGCGCGGGCGACCGGCAGTCCGAGTTCCGCGGCCTTGGCCGCCGCCTCGGTGTCGAGGTCGTACTTGACCTCCATGTGGTCGGAGACGAAGCCGATGGGCACCATGACCACCGCGGGGGCGCCGTCGGCGTGCTCGCGCTCCAGGTGGTCGCAGATGTCCGGCTCCAGCCAGGGGATGTGCGGGGCGCCGCTGCGGGACTGGTAGACGAGCTGCCACGGGCGGTCCACGCCGGTGGCCGCGCGGACCCGCTCGGCCACCTGCCGGGCGGTGTCGAGGTGCTGGGCGACGTACGCGCCGCCGTCGCCGTGGCCCTCGACGGGGCCGGAGGTGTCGGCCGCGGCGGTCGGGATGGAGTGCGTGGTGAAGGCCAGGCGGGCGCCGCCGCGCACCTCCTCGGGCAGTTCGGCGAGCGCGGCGAGCGTGTGGTCGGTCATCGGTCCGACGAAGCCGGGGTGGTTGAAGTAGTGCCGCAGCTTGTCGACCCGCAGCGCGGGGCGGCCCTCCTCGGCGAGCGCCGCGAGCGAGGCGGCCAGGTTCTCCCGGTACTGGCGGCAGCCGGAGTAGGAGGCGTAGGCGCTGGTGGCCAGCACCAGCACCCGGCGGTGCCCGGCGTCGGCGATCTCGCGCAGCGCGTCCGTCAGGTAGGGGGCCCAGTTCCGGTTGCCCCAGTACACCGGCAGTTCCAGGCCGTGGTCGGCGAACTCCTTGCGGAGCGCGTCCAGCAGCTCGCGGTTCTGCGCGTTGATCGGGCTGACCCCGCCGAACAGGAAGTAGTGCTTGCCGACCTCCTTCAGCCGCTCGCGCGGGATGCCACGACCCCGGGTGACGTTCTCCAGGAACGGCACCACGTCGTCCGGTCCCTCCGGTCCGCCGAAGGAGAGCAGCAGCAGGGCGTCGTACGGGCCGGCGTCCGGCGGCTCCGGTCGGGCGGGTCGGTCCGGCGCGGCGAGCGGGTCACGCTGATCAGGCATGCTCCGATCCTGCCACTTCGGTCCGACGTCCCCGGCGCCCGGCTCCGGCGGAAAACGACTTGCCCCGATCCGTAAGCTGTACTCGCCAGCCATGTTCCTTACGCGGGACCCCGATCCGTCCTGCCCGTGCCGACGGCGACGACGCCGGGGAGCTCCACGTGACCAGCCCTTACCGAGCGATCTACCGGACCCCGGGAGCGGTGGCGTTCAGCCTGGCCGGACTGGTCGGCCGGATGCCCTTGTCGATGCTGGGCATCGGCATAGTGACGATGGTCTCCCAGGTGACCGGGCGGTACGGCCTGGCGGGCGCGCTGTCGGCGACGCTGGCGCTGTCCGGCGCGGTGAGCGGCCCGCGCATCTCCCGCATGGTGGACCGGTACGGACAGCGGCGGGTGCTGCGCCCGGTCTGCGCGGTGAGCGTGGTCTCGGTGGCCGGGCTGCTGGCGTGCGTCCGGGCCGGGGCGCCGGACTGGGCGTACTTCGTGTGCGTGCTGGGCGCCGGGACCACCCCGAGCACCGGCGCCATGGTGCGGGCCCGCTGGTCGGAGATCCTGCGCGGCACCCCGGAGAAGCTGCACACCGCCTACTCGGTCGAGGCGGTGGTGGACGAGATCGTCTTCATCGTCGGCCCCATCCTGTCGGTGGGGCTGAGCACCGGCTGGTTCGCCGAGGCCGGGCCGCTGCTGGCGGCGGTGTTCCTGGCCGTCGGGGTGCTGGCGCTGACCGCGCTGCGGGGCACCGAGCCGGTTCCGCACGCGGACGCGCACCAGTCCGGCGGGTCGGTGCTGGCCGCGCCGGGGCTGGCGGTGCTGGTCGGGGTCTTCGTCGGCACCGGCGCGATGTTCGGCGCGGTGGAGGTGGTCACGGTCGCGTTCGCCGACGAGCGCGGCCACAAGGCGCTGGCCAGTGTGGTGCTGGCGACGTACGCGCTCGGTTCGTGCGTCGCCGGGCTGGTGTTCGGGCTGAGCCGGCCGCGCGGGACGATCGCCGGGCGGTTCCGGCTGGGCATCGCGCTGATGGCGGTGAGTATGATCCCGCCACTACTGGTCGGGAACCTGTGGTTCCTGGCCTTGGCGCTGTTCTTCTCCGGCCTGACCATCGCCCCCACGATGGTGAACGCCATGGGCCTGGTCGAACAGCTGGTACCCCGGGGGCGGTTGACCGAGGGCATCACGTGGACCAGCACGGGTCTCGCGGTCGGCGTCGCCGCCGGTGCCGCGCTCGCCGGTCGGGTGATCGACGCGCACGGTGCCTCGGCCGCCTTCTGGGTGTGCACCTTCGCCGCGGTCTTCGCGGCGGCGGTGGCGTTCCTCGGCTATCGCCGGCTGCGGCCGGCACCGGATCGGGAGGAGCAGGACCACGATGAGCCGGACCGGAGCAGCACCCACGGCCACGAGCAGCACGACGGCACCCGCGAAGGCGAGGGAGTGGCGTAACTGGGCGGGCAACGTCTCGGCGCGGCCCGGGCGGGTCGCCGCGCCCGCGTCCGTGGACGAACTGGCCGCGGCGATACGGAAGGCCGCCGCGGACGGGCTGCGGGTGAAGGCGGTCGGCTCCGGCCACTCCTTCACCGCGGCGGCGGCCACCGACGGGCTGCTGGTGCGGCCCGAGGGGCTCACCGCGATCAGGTCGATCGACGCGGCGGCCGGCACCGTCACCGTGGAGGCCGGGGTCCAACTGCGGCAGCTCAACGCGGCGCTGGCCGCGGCGGGCCTGTCGCTGCGGAACATGGGCGACATCATGGAGCAGACGGTGGCCGGCGCCACCAGCACCGGCACGCACGGCACCGGTCGCGACTCCGCCTCGATCGCCGCGCAGATCGTCGCGCTCGACCTGGTGACCGCCGACGGGTCGGTGCTGACCTGCTCGGCCGAGCAGAACCCCGAGGTGTTCGCCGCCGCCCGGCTCGGGCTGGGCGCGCTCGGCGTGGTCAGCACCCTCACCTTCGCGGTGGAGCCGATGTTCCTGCTCACCGCGCGGGAGGAGCCGATGACCTTCGACCGGGTGACCGCGGACTTCGACCGGCTCGTCGCGGAGAACGAGCACTTCGAGTTCTACTGGTTCCCGCACACCGAGGGCTGCAACACCAAGCGCAACAACCGCAGTACGGGCCCGGCCGCGCCGGTGCCCGCGGTGCGCGGCTGGATCGACGACGAGCTGCTCTCCAACGGCGTCTTCCAGGCCGCGTGCGCGCTCGGCAGGGTGGCGCCGTCGGCGATCCCGGGGATCGCGAAGCTCTCCAGCCGCGCGCTGTCCGCCCGGACGTACACCGACATCGCGTACAAGGTCTTCACCAGCCCGCGCCGGGTGCGGTTCGTGGAAATGGAGTACGCGGTGCCGCGGGAGGCGGCGGTGCAGGTGCTGCGGGAGTTGAAGGCCACCGTGGAGCGGTCCGACCTGCGGATCAGCTTCCCGGTGGAGGTGCGGGTGGCGCCGGCCGACGACATCGCGCTGTCCACGGCGTCCGGCCGGGACAGCGCCTACGTGGCGGTGCACATGTACCGGGGCAGCCGCTACCAGGAGTACTTCACCGCGGTCGAGCGGATCATGACGGCGGCGGAGGGGCGGCCGCACTGGGGCAAGATGCACACCCGCGACGCGGAGTACCTGCGGGCGGCGTACCCCCGCTTCGAGGAGTTCACCGCGCTGCGCGACCGGCTCGACCCCGAGCGGCTGTTCGGGAACGACTACCTGCGGCGGGTGCTGGGTTCGTAGCCGGGCGCGAGGTTGCCGACCGGGGAAGGCCGTCGGGCGGGCGCGAGTTCGCCGCCGGATGCCAGGTCGCCGGCCGTTGGCGGGGCCGGTGGCCGGGCGCCGGGTCGGCGGCCAGGTGACGGCGACTTCGTGGACTACGTCCCCTTTTGGGTGATGCGTGGAACCCCCGGATGTGAGCCGGGTCACCCAACTCCCGCCCCCTGCACGACATTCGACGGCGCGGCAGCCGCCCCGCGGTGGCCCGAATGGAGTACCGTGACGAATCCTGGCTTCCGGTGCCCGGCCGGTCGCCAAGGAACCCGTGGAGGGGAGTCGGGGGGCGCTCGTCCCGGGGTGCCGCAGTTGGTCACGCTGGGTGGCCAAACGACTACCGTCCCATAACGGCGTGTCACCATCTTGTCCCGACACGCCGGGTAACTCCGCAAGGTTGTGGCACGCTGCACCCGGGCAGGCCACACTCGTTCAACGGGAGCAGCGACGCACGTGACGTCGGCAGGCACCACCCGGGAGGTAACCGTGCCCGAACTGCGGGTCGTGGCCGTCAGCAACGACGGCACCCGACTGGTGCTCAAAGCTGCCGACAGCACGGAGTACACCCTCCCGATCGACGAGCGGCTGCGCGCCGCCGTGCGCAACGACCGGGCCCGGCTCGGCCAGATCGAGATCGAGGTCGAGAGCCATCTGCGGCCCCGGGACATCCAGGCGCGGATACGTGCCGGTGCCTCGGCCGAGGAGGTCGCCCAGCTCGGCGGCATCCCGGTGGAGCGGGTCCGGCGGTTCGAGGGGCCGGTGCTGGCCGAGCGGGCCTTCATGGCCGAGCGGGCCAGGAAGACCCCGGTCCGCCGCCAGGGCGAGACCACCGGGCCGCAGTTGGGCGAGGCGGTCGCCGAACGCCTGCTGCTGCGCGGCGCGGAGAAGGACACCGTGCTGTGGGACTCCTGGCGCCGCGACGACGGCACCTGGGAGGTGCTGCTGGTCTACCGGGTGGCCGGTGAGCCGCACTCGGCGAGCTGGACCTACGACCCGCCGCGCCGCCTGGTGCAGGCGGTCGACGACGAGGCCCGCGCGCTGATCGGCGAGACCACGCAGACCCAGGGCCAGGAGCCGAGCTTCCCGTTCGTGCCCCGGATCGCCCGGCTGCCCAGGGACCGGCCGCTGGACCGCCCCGGCACGGAACGCCCGGAGCGGCCCGACCGCCAGGACCGGGAGGCGCGCGCCGAGGAGCAGCCGGAGGAGCGCGACTCGCTCACCAGCCTGCTGGAAGCGGTGCCGAGCTTCCGTGGCGACATGGTCGTGCCCGCTCCGCCGGCCCCGCCGGACGCCGCTCCGGCGGCGGAGGTGCCGCAGGAGGAGCCGGAGGAGGCCGCACCCGCGGCCAGCGCCGGTGCGGGCTCCGCCTACGCCGACGTGCTGATGCCGCGCGCGGTGGCCGGCCACCGCGACCGCCTGAAGGGCACCACCGACCGCCAGGCCGAGGCGGACGGCGTCCGCCCGGGACGGCGTGCCACGGTGCCCAGTTGGGACGAGATCGTCTTCGGCAGCCGCCGCAAGAAGCAGGAGTAGCGACTGCGCGCGGACAGGAGTAGCCCGACCTCGTCAGGGGAATCGGGACACTGACCGGGAGCCGACGGCCGTAAGGGGCAGCCACTTGGGTGGCTGCCCCTTACGCGTGTCTCCGGCGGCGGGTCAGCCCGGCTGCTCGCCCGTCGCCACCGGCCGGGACGGGTCGGCGCCCCACTCGCTCCAGGAGCCCACGTACAGCGCCGCGGGAACGCCCGCGGCGGCCAGCGCGAGGATCTGGTGGGCGGCGGACACGCCGGACCCGCAGTAGACGCCCACCTCGGCGTCGGGCGTCGCGCCCAGGGCGGCGAAGCGGGCGGCGAGTTCGGCGGGCGTGCGGAAGAGGCCGTCGGCGGTGACGTTCTCCGTCGTGGGCGCGCTCACCGCGCCCGGGATGTGGCCGGCGACCGGGTCGATCGGCTCGGTCTCACCGCGGTAGCGCTCCCCCGCGCGGGCGTCCAGCAGCAGCCCGCGGCGGGCCAGTTCGGCGGCGCCGGCCGCGTCGAGCACCGGCAGCGCGCCGGGGTGCGGCACGAAGTCCCCGTCGCCCGGCGCCGGTTCCTCGGTGCTCAGCGGCAGCCCCGCGGCCTTCCACGCCGCCAGCCCGCCGTCCAGCACCCTGACCCGCTCGTGGCCCGCCCAGCGCAGCAGCCACCAGGCCCGGGCCGGGCCCCAGCCGTTCCAGTCGTCGTAGAGCACCACGTCGGTGTCCGCGCCGACCCCCGCCGCGCGCATCGCCGCGCCGAACACCTCGGTGTCGGGCAGCGGGTGGCGCCCGCCCGGCCCGGGCGGGCCGGCCAGCGCGGTGTCCAGGTCGACGTACCGGGCACCGGGGATGTGGCCGGCGGCGTACTCGCCGTGCCCGGGCGGGCCGCCCATCTTGTAGCGGACGTCGAGCACGGCGGTCGAGGCGGGCGCCGCGGCCAGTTCGGCCGCGGTGATGATGGGTTCCATGGCACCCATTGTGGGTGGTCACCCACGGTCGCGTCAGCGCGGCCGGCCGACCGCGGCGCACGGCCGACCGCAGCGCCTGGCCGCGAGCGCGGGCGCGTGGCCGGGCCGCTACGCGGGCTCCTCCTGCGGTGCGCCCGGTGCGGCGGACAGCAGTTGGGGCGCGTCGGCCAGGACCAGGCCCGCGGCGCCGCGGACCTCCGCGCCGTCGCCCAGTCCCCCGGTGACGATCTCGACGCTCTCCACCGCCGACGGCAGCGTGTGCCGCCGCACCCCGGACCGCATCGGTTCGAGGATGTCCTCGCCCGCGCCCGCCAGGTCCCCGCCGACCACGATCAGGCGGGGGTTGAGGAGGGTGACCAGCGTGGACAGCGCGCGGCCGACCGCGTCCCCGGCGTCGCGCACCGCGCGCAGCGCACCGGTGTTGCGCTGCTCGATCAGCGCGGGCAGATCGCGGGGGACGACGTGCTGGCCCCAGCTGTCGGAGAGGAGGCGGGCGATGGCGACGGGGCTGGCGACGGTCTCCAGGCAGCCGCGGTTGCCGCAGCGGCAGATCAGGCCGTCCGCGGTGAGCGGCAGGTGCCCGATCTCCCCGGCCAGGCCCCGCGCGCCGAGCAGCAGCTTCCCGTTGCTGACGATGCCCGCGCCGATCCCCGCGGACAGCCGGACGTAGACCATGTCGCTCGCGTGCCGCCCCGCGCCGTACATCCGCTCCGCCAGCGCGCCCGCGTTCGCGTCGTTGGTCACCCGCACCGGCAACGACGTCCGCCGCCGCAACTCGTCCGTCAGCCGCATCCCCACCCACCCGGGCATGATGCCCTCCGCCCCCAGCGCCCCACTGCCCTTCTCCACCGGCGACGCGATCCCCGCACCGATCCCCAGCACCCGCTCCCGGCCCACCCCGGTCTCCTGCAACGCCCGCCCGACCAGCACCGCCACCAGGTCCAGCGTCTCCTCAGGAGCCCGGTCCACCTCCTTGGCCACCCAGTGCTCCCACAACACCGCCCCGAACAGGTCGCACAGGATCACCCGGACATGCTGGTGCCCGATGTCCGCACCGATCGCGTACCCCGCGGTCGGCACCAACGACAACGACTGCGCGGGGCGCCCGGTACGCCGCGGCTCCGGCTCCTCCGGGCCCTCGTCCTCCGTCACCAGGCCCACCGCGATCAGATCCGCGATCAACGACGAAACCGTGGCCCTGGACAACCCGGTGACCCGCACCAGTTCCGGACGACTGCTGCGCACGGAGGTGTGCAGGGCCTCCAGGACCCGTAGCCTTCCTACCTCGCGCAGGTTGACTGGAGTTTCGATCATGACCCCCAGGGGTGTGGACGAGCGGTCCACCGCACCGTGCCTTCTTGGGGTTCCTCCCGTCAAGAGCCTTGACTTATGACAAAGTTCAGGCAGAAACTCGCAAACTGTTCCATCCGGCGCGCTGAGTTTCAGTCGATGCCGGAAGAACGACGATGGAGACGGGCCGCCAGGAGGAACCACCTTGACGTCAACACCCCCGCCGCCCACGGACGCGGCGGCACCCGCGCCCGGCTTGCGCGTAGGCATGGTCGGGCACGCCTTCATGGGCGCGGCCCACTCGCACGCCTGGCGCACCGCGGGCCGCTTCTTCGACCTGCCGCGCCGGGTCGAGATGGCGGCCGTCTGCGGGCGCGACGCCGAGTCCGTCCGCGCGTCCGCCGAGCGGTACGGCTGGGAGTCCTACGAGACCGACTGGCGCGCGCTCGTGGCGCGTCCGGACATCGATGTCGTGGACATCTGCACGCCCGGCGACAGCCACGCCGAGATCGCGCTGGCGGCGCTCGCCGCGGGCAAGCACGTGCTGTGCGAGAAGCCGCTGGCCAACTCGGTCGAGGAGGCCGAGGAGATGGCCGTCGCGGCGGAGGAGGCCCGGGCGGCCGGGGTGCGCTCCATGGTCGCCTTCAACTACCGCCGGGTGCCCGCGCTGGCGCTGGCCCGGCAAATCGTCGCGGACGGCCGGCTTGGCCGTATCCACCAGGTGCGGGCGCAGTACCTCCAGGACTGGCTGGTGGACCCGGAGTTCCCGCTCGCCTGGCGGCTGCGCAAGGACCGGGCCGGGTCGGGCGCGCTCGGCGACCTGGGCGCGCACAGCATCGACGCGGCGCAGTACCTGACCGGGCAGCGGATCTCCTCGGTGGGCGCGCTGCTGGAGACGTTCGTGGCCGAGCGGCCGCTGCCGGCCAGCTCCAGCGGCTTGTCCGGCACCGCCTCCAGCGAGCGCGGCGCGGTGACCGTGGACGACGCGGCGGTGTTCACCGCCCGGTTCGAGGGCGGCGCGATCGGCGTGTTCGAGGCGACCCGGTTCGCCACCGGGCACAAGAACGCGATGCGGATCGAGATCAGCGGCTCGCTGGGCAGCCTCGCCTTCGACGCCGAGTCGATGAACGAACTGGCCTTCCACGACCGCACCGAGGACGCCGCCACCGCGGGCTTCCGCAAGCTGCTGGTGACCGAGCCGACCCACCCGTACATGGCCGCCTGGTGGCCGCCGGGCCATCTGATCGGCTACGAGCACTCCTTCACCCACCAGGTGCGGGACTTCGTCACGGCGGTGGCCGAGGGGACCGACCCGCGGCCGTCGTTCGCCGACGGGCTCCAGGTGCAGCGGGTGCTGGCGGCCGTGGAGTCCAGCGCCGCGGCACTGGGCGTGCACATCCCGGTCGCGTCCTGACCCGCGCCGCCCCCGCCCCGGCTTCACGAACGTCACGACTCCCACCACCCTCACGACCCTCACGACCGACCGCAGGAGGACCCACGCCATGGCCCGACCCGTCACCCTCTTCACCGGCCAGTTCGCCGACCTGCCGTTCACCGAGGTGTGCCGGCTCGCCTCCGAGTGGGGCTACGACGGCCTGGAGATCGCCTGCTGGGGCGACCACTTCGACGTGGAGGCGGCGCTGAGCGACGACTCCTACCTGCCGCGGCTGCGCGACACCCTGGAGAAGCACGGGCTGCGCAGCTGGACGATCTCCTGCCACCTCACCGGGCAGGCGGTGTGCGACCACCCGATCGACGAGCGGCACAAGGGCATCCTGCCGGCCCGGATCTGGGGCGACGGCGAGCCCGAGGGCGTGCGGCAGCGCGCCGCAGAGGAGATCAAGAACACCGCGCGGGCCGCCGCGGCCTTCGGGGTCAAGACCGTGGTGGGCTTCACCGGTTCGTCGATCTGGCACACCGTGGCGATGTTCCCGCCGGTCCCGCCGGAGATGATCGACCGCGGCTACCAGGACTTCGCCGACCGCTGGAACCCGATCCTCGACGTCTTCGACGAGGTCGGGGTGCGCTTCGCCCACGAGGTGCACCCGAGCGAGATCGCCTACGACTACTGGTCCACGGTCCGCACCCTGGAGGCGATCGGCCACCGCCCGGCGTTCGGGCTGAACTTCGACCCGAGCCACTTCGTGTGGCAGGACCTCGACCCGGTCGGTTTCCTCTACGACTTCAAGGACCGCATCTACCACGTGGACTGCAAGGAGTCGGTCAAGCAGCTGAACGGGCGAAACGGCCGGCTCGGTTCGCACCTGCCGTGGGGCGACCCGCGGCGCGGCTGGGACTTCGTCTCCACCGGCCACGGCGACGTGCCGTGGGAGCCGGTCTTCCGGATGCTCAACAGCATCGGCTACGACGGCCCGATCTCGGTGGAGTGGGAGGACGCCGGGATGGACCGCCTGCTGGGCGCCCCGCAGGCGCTCGCGCACGTCAGGGCGCTGGCCGCGATCGAGCCGCCGGAGTCGTCCTTCGACTCGGCGTTCAGCTCGTCGTCCTGACCCCGCGGGCAACCCGAGTACCGGTGCGCCTGCCGCCGTCCTGGTCAGGGGGGCGGCGACAGGCGCACCCAGCCGTCAGTCGACGAACACCTTCAGCAAGCGCGACCCGTGGGCGGGCAGGGTCGCTGAGACGCCGCCCTGCTCGACGCCCAGGTTCTGGTGCGTCCACAGATCGCGGACCCGGCCGCGCCGGCCGTGGGCTCCCAGGTCGCTCCAGTCGGCGGTGACCTGCGCGGGGCTGTCGGCGAGGTTGAACAGCGCCACCGTGTAGCTGCCGTCGCCGTTCCTGCTGAACCACACCTGCTGCGGCGTCGCCTGCGACACCGGCCGGGCGGGGTGCCCGGCCCGGTCCACCGCGAGCACCTCGTCGTTGGTCAGCGCCTTGAGGTCGTCCGGGTCGAGCTTGGTGAGGTCGGTGCCGAGCAGCAGCGGCGCGGCGGAGATCGCCCACAGGGTCATCGTGGTCTGTCGCTCGTCGGGCGTGAGGCCGTCGTCGGCGCCGTTGCCGAGCTCCAGGGAGTCCAGGTCGTTCCAGCCCCCGCGGCTGCCGTAGGGCACCCACGCGGGTTCGTCGGTGAACCGCTTGAGCACGTGCGGCCAGTCGGTCAGCCCGACCGTCGTGCAGTGGTAGCACTCGATGTCGCCGTCGATCCGCCAGCCGTTGCTGTTGGCCTTCCAGAAGTCGGCGTCGGCGATGCTGAGCGAGTTGGACAGCTCCAGATCGATCGAGCGGCCGGTGTGCTGGATCGCCTGGTGCCAGGCCGCCATGTCGGGCCGCTGGTCGCCGGGGACGAGGCCGCCGCCCGGGCCGACGAAGTCCATCTTGATGTAGTCCACGCCCCAGGACGCGAGGAGGTTCGCGTAGCCCTGGACGTACTCCTGCGCGCCCGGCTTGCTGAAGTCGATCCGCCAGGAGTCGTCGTGGGTGTTGCCGGGCTGCGTGGTGTCCGCGATGTCGGCGAGGTGGTACGGCGTGCCCTCGATCGGCAGGTTCGCGGCGACGGCCGCCTTGGGGATGCCGGGCGTGAGATAGATGCCGAACTTCAGGCCGAGGCGGTGCAGGTACGAGGCGACGGCGGGGATGCCGTCGGGGAAGCTCGCGGTGTTCCAGGCCCAGCGGCCGTAGTCGTCGAGGTGGTCCGACCAGCCGGCGTCGATGTTGACGTAGCGGTAACCGTGCGCCTGCAGGCCGCTGGTGTGCATGGCCAGACCCTGCGCCTCGATGTTCCGCGCGGTGGGCTTGCTGCGGATGAAGCTCCAACTGCTCCAGCCCATCGGCGGGACGGCGGCGGTGCGGACGGCCGGCGGGTGGGCGGCCGGCGGGTGGGCGGCGGCATCCGTCGCGCCGCTCGCCGGGGCGGCGAGCAGCGTTCCGGTGCCCGCCAGGATCAGGGCCAGCGCGGGGATCAGGTGACGACTCGTCAGACGCATCGTGCGGCTCCTCGGGACTCAGGTCACTGAATCAGGTTCACGGTGGTGAACAGGATTGGTGATACACCCCTGCCGTGCACGCGTCAACAGATTGATCCGATGACTACCTCTCACCAAGCAAGTAGGGAAGGACCTCTGCGCACCTCCTTGACGTAGAACCCGCGCCGCCTTAGCGTCCCGCTGCGAATAGATCCGATGAGTGTGTGCATACATGAACTCCACTCAGATACTCAGGAGGCGTTATGCAGGACAAGGGCGGGGTGTCCCGCCGCAGGGTGCTGGGCGGTGCGCTGGCGGGTGCCGCGGTGGGCGCGGGGGTCAGCGCCGGGGTGAGCGGAACTGCGGCAGCGGCGGAACCGGCGACCGCGACCGGGTCCGCGGACGCGCCCGGCCCGGCCGCCGCCGCGGGACTGTCCGTCGACACGCACGGCGACCGGCCCTGGACCGAGATCCTCGCCGACTCCGACCTGGTCTGGCAGAAGATGCCCGCCACCTGGGAGGAGGGACCGTTCCTCGGCAACGGCTTCCTGGGCTCCGGTATCTACGCGGAACCGGGCGCGAACGCGATCCGCTTCAACGTCCAGCACAGCGAAGTGCAGGACCACCGCCCCGAGTTCGGCTCCATCTTCGGCCTGGCCCGGCTACCCATCGGGTACTTCACGCTGGAGCCGGTCGGCACCGTCACCGCCGTCGACTGGCGGCTCGACCTGTGGAACAGCGAGCTGTCCGGCACGGTCACCACCACCGCGGGCACGCTGCGGCTGCGGGCGATCGTCCACAACTCCCGTTCGGTACTGGCCGTCGAGGTGACATCGTCCACGGGGGAGCGCGACCTCGTCTGGACGTTCCACCCCGCCGACGCCATCAGCCCGCGGGCCGCCTTCAAGCCGCTGCCCGACGGCTACACCGGCAACCCGCCCGCCGTCGTGAGCGACCACGGCACGGAGCGGGCCGCGGTGCAGTCCCTGCTCTCCGGCGGCCGGCACGTCACCGCGTGGCGGGAGGTCCGACGCGGCGGGGCCCGCACCCTGTACGCGGCCGTCGCGCACTCCTTCCCCGGTACGGGCGCCACCCAGGCGGCGCTGCGCAGCGTGCGCGAGACGGCGCCGCTGCCGATGTCCGCGCTCACCGCGGACCATCGGGCGTGGTGGCACGCCTACTACCGCAAGAGCTTCCTGTCCGTCCCGGACGCGCGGTTGCAGAGCTTCTACTGGATACAGCTGTACAAGGTCGCCTCGGCCGCGCGCCGCGACGCCCCGGTGATGGCGACCACCGGCCCCTGGCTGGAGCCGACGCCGTGGCCCGCGTCCTGGTGGAACCTCAACGTCCAGCTGGAGTACTGGCTCATCCACGGCTCCAACCACCTCGAACTGGACGGGCTGACCCGCTCGTTGAGCGAGTTCCGGGAGAACGTCAAGGCGCAGACCGCGCCCGCCTACCGCTCCGACTCCCTGGTCATCGCCCGCTCCAACGACATCACCCTCAGCCACGGCCTGGACAGCGGCCCCGGCGGCACCGGCGGCGGCATCCCGGGGCAGGACCCGCCCACACCCGAGATCGGCAACCTCACCTGGGCGCTGCACAACGTGTGGCTCTCCTACCGTCACACGATGGACGAGTCGATCCTCCGCGACGTCGTCTTCCCGCTGCTGCGCAAGTCGGTCAACTACTACCTGCACTTCCTGGAGCCCGGCAGCGACGGCCGGCTGCACCTGCCGAAGACCTTCTCGCCGGAGTACGGCGTGGACACCCCCGACACCAACTTCGACCTGGCGCTGATCCGTTGGGGCTGCACCACGCTGCTGGAGTCCGCGCAGACCCTCGGCGTCGACGACCCGCTGGCGCCGCGCTGGCGCGAGGTGCTGCTGCGGCTCGTGCCGCCGCCCGTCGACGCCGACGGCTTCATGATCGGCGCCGGGCAGCCGTTCGCGATGTCGCACCGGCACTACTCGCACATGCTGTCGGTCTACCCGCTGTACCTCGTCAACTGGGAGCAGCCGGAGAACCGGGACCTGATCAGGACCTCGGTCGACCACTGGATCAGCTTCACCGGCGCGCTCCAGGGCTACAGCTACACCGGCGCGGCCTCCTTCTCCGCGCAGATGCTCGACGGCGACGCGGCGGCCGGGTACCTCTCCGACCTGCTGCGGCTCTACGTCCAGCCCAACACCCTCTACAAGGAGTCGGGGCCGGTCATCGAGACGCCGCTGTCGGCCGCGCAGTCCCTGCACGACATGCTCTGCCAGAGCTGGGGCGGCGTCATCCGGCTCTTCCCGGCGGTCCCTTCGACCTGGAAGGACGTCGCGCTGCACGACTTCCGCACCCAGGGCGCCTTCCTGCTCAGCGCGTCCCGCCAGGGCGGCACCACCCGATGGGCCCGGCTGCGCAGCGAGGCCGGGGCGCCCTGCGTGCTGCGCACCGACATCGCCGGCCCGCTGGAGGTGAGCGACGGCGCCGGCCGCGCGCTGCCGTACACCGACCTCGGCGGCGGCACCCTGCGGATCGAGCTGGCCCGCGGCCAGGAGGCATGGGTCCACCCGCGCGGCACCCGCCCCTCGACCGGCCTCGCCCCGGTCCCCGCCAACGCCCCCGCCCCGCGCTGGGGCCTGCCGGCGTGATCGCCCCGCGCGGCGCGGACAAGGCGCCGTCGCACTCCCCGCTCCCGACCCGAAGGACGATGACCGTGCTCAGAAGAAGACTGTGGCCGATACTCGCCGCCACCGCGGTGGCGATCGGCGGCATCGCCGCCACCGGCCCGGCGGCCGACGCCGCTCCCCCCTCCCAGGACGTCTACGTCGCGCCCCACGGCAACGACCACGCCGCGGGCGACGCGCGCCACCCCGTGCGCACCCTGGCGCGCGCCCAGGACCTCGTCCGGCAGCGGGACCACCACCTGGCCGCGGATCTGACCGTCCATCTGGCTGACGGCACCTACCGGTTGGACCATCCGCTCACGCTCGACTCGCGCGACTCAGGGTCAGGCGGCCACCAGGTGGTCTGGCAGGGCAGCGGCAAGGCCGTGATCAGCGGCGGCAAGCAGGTCACCGGCTGGCACCAGGTCACGGGGCACAGCGGCCTGTGGGCCGCCCCGGCACCCCGCGGGCTCTCCGACACCCGGCAGCTGTACGTCGACGGCGTGCGCGCCACCCGCGCCGCCGGCCAGGTCCCGGTCACCCTCACCAAGACCGCCACCGGCTACACCGCCGCCAGTGACACCCTCGCGAAGTGGCCCGACATCGCCGGCGCCGAGTTCGTCTACACCAGCGGCGAGACGCTGTGGAACATGGTGCGCGACGGCCTCGGCCAGTGGACGCAGCCGCGCTGCGACGTCGCCTCGGCGTCCGGCACGACCGTCACCATGGTCCAGCCGTGCTGGGACAACTCCAACAAGCGGGTGGAGTTCCCGGACATCCCCGGCCGCACCGTCAGCATGGTGGGCCCCGGCGCGCTCACCAACGGCGCCCACGTGACGTACATGGAGAACGCCAGGGAACTCCTGGACACCCCGGGCGAGTGGTACCTCGACCGCGCCGCGCACACCGTGTACTACATGCCGCGCAAGGGCGAGGACCTGCACCGCGCCGACGTGGAGGCGCCCGCGCTGGAGAAGCTCGTCGACGGGCGGGGCACCGCCGCCGCGCCCCTGCACGACGTGGCCTTCCGCGGCCTGCAGTTCTCCTACGCCACCTGGCTGACCCCCTCCTCCCCGGAGGGCTTCTCCGAGATCCAGGCCGGCTACACCATCTCGGGCCCGACCGGCTACGCCACCGAGGGCCTGTGCGGCTTCCAGGCCGGCGGGCAGTGCCCGTTCGGCGCCTGGACCAAGGAACCCGGCAACGTCGCGATCGACCACGGCCGCGACCTCGACTTCAGCGACGACGCGTTCGTCCATCTCGGCGCGGCCGGACTGGAGTTGGGTGACGGCACGCAGCACACCACCGTGCGCGGCAGCGTCTTCACCGACATCTCGGGCAACGGCGTGGAGGTCGGCGGCGTGGACCAGGCGCTGCCCACCGACGACGCCGACGTCACCCGCGACGTCCAGCTGACGGACAACCATCTCTACGCGCTGCCAAGGGAGTTCACCGGCGGTGTGCCCATCGTCAACGGCTACACGCAGCACGACCTGATCTCCCACAACCAGATCGACCACGTCGGCTACTCCGGGATCTCGATGGGCTGGGGCGGCTGGCCGGACAAGATCGGCTCGCCCGCCACGCCCAACGACAGCCACGACAACACCGTCAGCGACAACCTCATCACCGACTACATGCAGGGCCTGGACGACGGCGGCGGCATCTACACCCAGGGCCTGACCGGCAGTTCGATGGCCACCGGCGAGAAGGTCACCGGCAACGTCATCCACACGCAGTTCGGCCTCGGCAAGAGCGTCTACACCGACAACGGCTGCACCTACGAGACCGTGTCGGGGAACGTGCTCTACGGCGCGTCGTACGCCAACGTCGCCAGCACCCACGTCGACTACCGCGACGCCCTCCACAACAACGACCCGACCCTCATCTCCGGCAACTGGTGGGAGCAGGGTGACGCCGACGGCAGCAACAAGGGCGTGGTGACGCAGGGCAACCACCTGATCGCCTCGGCGTCCGACGCCCCCGCCGGCGTGGTCGCCGACGCGGGCCTGGAGCCCGCCTACCGGAGCGTCCTCGCACGGCGGTTCGCCCCGGTGTCGGTGCCGGTGGCGCCGACCCGGGTCGCGACGGCCGTCGGTGCCTCCGGCACGCTGTACACCGCCTTCAACCCCACCTGGGCGGACGGCGGTTCGCCGCTGCTGGGGTACCGGGTGACGGCCGCGGACCCCGCCGGGCACACGGCTGCGACCGCCTTCGTCTCCGCCGCCGACTTCGCCGCCACGGCGCTGGTCCGGCTCACCGGCCTCACCGACGGTGTCCCCTACACCGTGACGGTCACGGCGGTGAACTCCCATGGCGACAGCGCGCCTTCGCTGCCGTCGGCGCCGCTGGCCCCGAAGGCCGCCACCGCGCCGGCCGCGGCTCCGACCGGACTCAAGCTGAAGGCCCAGGCCACCGCCGCGACCCTGGACTGGACGCCCCCGACCGTCGTCGGCGACTCCCCCGTCATCGGCTACCGGATCACGGTCACCGACCCCTCGGGCAGCCGTACGGTCGACGTGGCCGGCCGGGACGTGCTGGTCACCCAGCCGTCGGCGCACGCGATGTTCCGCGTGCTCGGCGATCTGACGCCCGGCACGCCGTACACGGTCGGCGTCGCCGCCGTCACCGGCGCGGGCACCGGCCCGGCCGCGACGGTCACCGGCACGACCCCGGCCGCGTAGGCCAGGGCGGATACCGAGCCGGCCGGACGGGCCCCACGACCCGTCCGGCCGGCTCACCGCTTCACCGGGTCACTGCGTCGCCGTGTACACGTAGATCTCGTGCACGGACAGGTAGTTCCCGGCGGCCTTGGTGTTGACGACCTTGAAGTACCGGACGTCCACCGGGTCGAAGTTCAGCGTCATCACGCCGCCCGAGGTGTACGGAGCGGTGTCGGCGAGGCTGAGCACCGTGGTCCAGGTGGAGTTGTCCGTGGAGACCAGCAGGTCGGCGCCGCTGGGTACGTCGCCGCTGGAGGCCGACGCGTCCCACACGATCTTGTCGATGGTGTGCGACGCCCCCAGGTCGAGGCCGTAGTACATGCCGGGCTGGCGGGCCGTCGAACTGGTCCAGCGGGTGCTGGGGTTGCGGTCGTAGGCGTTGGCGGGGGTTCCGCCGGCCGGGTTGGTGAAGCCCTTCCAGCCGTCGGTGGGCAGTTCGCCCGAGCCGGCGCCCGCGGCGAAGGCGGTGCCGACGTTCGCGGCCAGCAGCGCGGCCAGGCCGACCTGCGTGGGCAGGGCGTTCTTGTCCGGCCACAGCAACTGGTCGACGATCACCGACCCCTGGCCCGCGGCCGTCTGCCACAGCGCGCTGCCGGCGGTGAAGCCGAGCGTGCTGTGTGCCGCCTTGCCGTACTTGGTCTGCTCGTTGCCCGCGCTGAACAGGCTCCAGGCGACCGCCCGGGTGTCCACCGCGCTGGTGCCGCCCTTGGCCTGCACGGTGTACGCCACCAAGGGCGCGCCCGCACCCGGCCAGTCCAGGTCGGCGTTGCTGACGCCGGTGGTCAGGGCGGAGTTTCCGGTGGTCACGGCGCCGTGCGCGTGGTCGGCGTCCACGGCGGTGAGCTTGGCGCCGGACGGCAGGAACGGCGCGACCGACGCCCAGGTGTCCGGGGTGGCACCGCTGATCCACAGGGTGCCGCCCTGGCCGGTCCACGCGGTGACCGCGGAAGCGGCGGCCTTGAGCGACGCCAGCGGCGCGTCGTTGCCGGGCGAGGCGTCCACCAGCAGGATGTCCAGCGCCGCGAGGGCGTCGGCGTCGACCGTGCCGAGCACCGTCAGATCGGCCGCGGCTGCCTTGAGGGTGACCGCCGCCGCGCTCTTGTCGTCGGCGGCGAGCACCCCGAACCGCCCGGTGGCCGCGGCCGGCCGGGCGACGTACCCGAGCAGGTTGCGCAGCAGCGCGGCGGCGATCGGCTCGGCGGCCTGCGCGGCCACCACCGGGTACTGGCAGATCAGGTAGCGGCCCTTGCCGAACCTGGTCTCGGCGAGCGCGGTGGCGGCCAGCGCGGACCCGGCGTCGGCGAGCGAGAGCAGGCTGCCGAAGCGCGGCTTGAGCAGCACGGTGGACACCACGGTCTCGTCGGCGGTCTGCCACCAGCGCAGGTCGTCGGCGCCGATGCCGGCCAGCACCGGGTGGTGCGGCGCGGCGACGTGGGTGACGGTCTGCGGGCTGCTCGTGCTGAACTGCGGCCACGGCAGGATCTGCGGGAACGCGCTCTGCGCCAGCACCAGCACCTGGCCGCCGGCGGCGACGAACGCGGTGACCTTCTTGCCCGCGTCGGTGTCGGCGGCCGGTTCGGCGCCCTCGGCGACCACCAGCACCTCGCCGGAGGCGGGGTCGGGCAGCGTGCCGAAGTCGGCGACGGTGCGGGCCGTCACACCCAGCGCGGTCAGCGCCTTGGTGGTGGCGGCACCCGAAGTCCCCTCCAGCACCGCCGCCTTGAGCGGGGTGCCGAGCTTGCCCGCGGGAGCCGGGTACAAGGTCAGCGCGATGTCGTCGGTGAACGTCCCGTCGCCCGAGACGGTGATCCGCAAGGTGGCCGCGGTGGCCTTCTTGACCTTGGGCAGCGCGAGCTTCGCGGTCACGCTGCCGCGGTCGGTGGCCGCGACCGTCACCTTCGCCGAGCCCTTGCCGGTCGGGATGCCCTTGCCGCTCAGCGTCCAGCCGACCGTCAACTTCACCTTTCCGGCGGTGTCGTTGCAGACCATCAGGTCCTTCGCCAGCGTGCTGCCGCCGAAGTAGTGGGTGCGGTAGTCCAGCGCGAGCGCGGCGACGGGCTGGAAGACCCGCGCCACGGAGCCGTGGATGGGGTTCGGCCGCCAGTCGGGCAGGCCCTTCTGGAAGCCGGGGTTGAGGGTCGCCGCGAACGGCCCGACCCGCTTCAGCCGCGGCCCGGACCCGCTCGGATCGGGCTTCGGCACCGACGTGCCGTCGAACGGCAGCGGCTGCATGCCGTACCAGACCGTGTTCCACGGCGAGATCGCGGTGATGCCCGCGTACCGGAAGCCCTCGATCTGGGCGCGGACGGTCAGCGCGTGCGCCGACCAGAACCCGTCCAGGTCCGCGTACGCCGCCGGGCCGCCGAGCGCGCTGACGTCGGACGGGTTGGCGTAGTACATCGAGCTGAACTCGCTGATCAGGAACGGCTTCTTGCGGTCCCACTCGTCGCCGCGCGGCTGGCCGACGGCCAGCACCCGGCCGGACTCGGGGATCGTGGTGTTCTTGGTGGTGATCTCCACCGGGTAGTGGGTGCTGCGCAGGTCGCCGGCGCCCTGCGGGTCGCCGTCGCCCTCGAAGTAGACCGGGCGGCTGGTGTCCTCGGCGAGCACCGGCGGCTTGAGCGCGGCGACCTGCGGCACGTAGCTCTGGCCGAAGGCGGCCAGCATCTCGTTCTCCGCGCTCCAGGCGATGATCGAGGGGTGGTTGCGGTCGCGGACCACCCGGTCCTTCAGGTGGGTGGCGCAGTTGGCCCAGAAGTCGTCGGCGCCCATCGCGTAGTTGCCCGAGGAGCCGTAGATGCCGGACTCGCCGACGATCATCATGCCGAGTTCGTCGGCCACGTCGTAGTAGACCGGCGGGTACGGCATGGCGTGCAGGCGCATGTAGTTGACGCCCGCGGCCATCGCCATCCGCATCCACATCTCGGCGTAGGCGCGGCTGTTCTGGACGGAGCCCATGTAGTGCCAGGAGTCGCCGCGCAGCAGTTGCGGTTCGCCGTTGAGCAGCAGCGCCGGGCCGTCGACGGTGACCTCGCGGAAGCCGAACCGCTGGGTGGTCGAGTCGAGCACCGGGCCGGTGCCGGAGGCGCGGATGTCGACCCGCAGCTCGTACAGGTGCGGGTCGGCCGGGTTCCACAGCCGGGGCTTGCTCCAGCCGGCGGACTCCTCGACGGCGGTGGTGCCGCCGGCCGGCACGGTGACCTGGCGGCTGAGCCGCAGCACCTGGCGGGCGCCGTCCCACACGGTGTGGTCCACCCGGACGGTGGCGTCGGCGGCGGAGTCGTTGCGCAGGACGGTGGTGGCGGTGAGCTTCTTGTCCGTGACCGACGTGACGATCGCGGTGTCGGCGGTGGAGACGGGGTTGCGGGCCAGCAGCCACACGTCCTGCCAGATCCCGGCCGCCTCCTGGCCCCACCAGGAGCCCCCAGGGAAGTGGTAGCCGTCGGACTGCCGGGCCGAGCCGGGTGAACGCACCAGCAGGTGAACGGTGTTGCTGCCGCCGAAGACCGCGTGGTCGGTGACGTCGGCCTCGAACGGCAGCAGCCCGTCCTGGTGGTGGGCGACCTGGGCGCCGTTGAACCAGACGGTCGCCTCGAAGTTGACCGCCTCGAAGCGCAGCACGATCCGCTGCCCCTTGGCCGCCGCCGGTACGCGGACGGTCCGCCGGTACCAGGCGGTGTCCACCGTGTTCCAGTCGTCGGGGGTCTCGAAGAGGTCGTAGGCGTCCCAACCGGTGGCGAACGGCCCGGCCGCCATGTTCCATTCGGCCGGCACGGGGATGTCGGCCCAGCCGGAGTCGGCCGGCGGGTAGGCGGCGCCGGCCGCCGCGGGCAGGAAGTCCCAGGTGCCGTTGAGCGACTGGAGCACCTGGGCGCCGCCGGTCCTGGGCGCGGCGAAACCGCCGTCGCCCGGAGCGGCCGCCTGGGCGGCGCCGATCCGCTGGAGGCCGACCGCGGCGGCGGTGGCGGCACCGAGGGTGAGCAGCTGGCGGCGGGTCGGCACCAGGGCCGAACTGCGCTGTTCATGCTGGTTGTTCATGGTTCCTTCCATGGGCGCCCAGGGGCGGGCGCCGGCATGAGGGCATGGGGACATGAGGACTTGAGGGCGTGGGAGCACGCGGGCGGGGGCACGCGCGCGTCAAGGAGCACGCGCGGCCTCAGGCGTACGCGGGTGTGCGAGGCATGCGCGGGGGGCCGGTCCCGACGGGCGGCCGGCCCCCCGCGCCGGCGGGTCAGCCGCCGATGGCCACGGAGAAGACGTGCATCGCCAACTGGTTGTTGGCCGCCGTCTGGCTCACGTCGGGCAGGGTGATGGCCTGCACGGTCTTGCCGGGTTGCAGGTTCACCGTCGCGGCGTACGTGTGCACGGGCTGCTGCGACTGCCCTCCGCCGTTGTTGAGGTACGGCAGGCTGGCGGCGATGTCGCTGCCCTGGGAGGCGGTCTTCGACCACCAGTCCGCGAGTGCCAGCGCGTACGTCTGGGTGGTGCCGTCGGTGTAGAGGATGGTGCCGCTGCCGGACGAGCTGCCGAAGGCGCTCGAACCGACGAAGCCGAGCTTGGTACCGCTGCCGGTGATCTCGATCGCCTGGCCGCCGGCCACCACGTTGTCGGGGGCGCCGGTGCCCGCGGCGGCGGGCCACGGGAAGCTCACCCCGTCGTGGTCGGTGCTCTTGCCGGGAGTCCAGCCGGCCGCCACCAGGGCGTCGCTGGAGTAGCTGGCGCCCCCGCCGTCGAAGCTGGCCGCCTTGGTGTTGTCGTCGCTGCTGATCCCGACGTTGTTGTAGGCAGCGGTCAGCGAGGCGTACGGCACGGTGACCGGTGTCTGCGCGGTGTGGTCGCCGCCGGGCGTGCCGACGGTGGCGTCCAGGGTGAAGGACGCCGGGTCGGTGCCGGCCGGGATGCTCACCGACCAGGTGGTGGTGGCCTTCTGGCCCGGGCCGACCTGGTCGAAGGTGGCCGGGGTGGTGGCGGTGGCGGTCCAGCCGTCGGGCGCCTTGAGCCCGACGGTGATGCCGCTGACCGCCGCGGCGCTGCCGTTGGTGTAGGTGGTGGTCGCGGTCAGCGTGCTGCCGGCCGCGGCGATCGGCACCGCTTGGAGCGTCAGCGAGTTGCGCACCACGATCGGGGCGGACCCGGTGACCCCGCCGACCTTCGCGGAGATGGTGGCGACGCCGTCGGCGACCGCGTGCACGGTGCCGTTCTTGTCGACGGTGGCGACCTTCGGGTCACTGCTGCGGTAGCTGACGCCCGTGTGCTTCAGGTCCGCGAACGACTGGTCGTTGTTGACCGCCTCCACCACGTTGTCCGCGGTGATGGACGTGTCGCGCTGCTCCTTGGAGTGGTCGGTGTCGTCCTTGATCCACTGGTTCTTGCCGGTCAGGCTGAAGGTGTCGCCCGCGTTGTAGACGACGTTCTCCGGCTGCACCGTGACGGTCTGCACCTTCGGGGTGAGCCGTCCGCTGATCCGCACGTTCGCGGTGCCGGCGACGTGCGAGGAGTCCGCGGCGACCTGGAACTGGTAGCGGCCGTTGTAGACCGTCTGCCGGGAGTTCTTCGCGTCCCAGCTCGACAGGTCGGCGGCCTTGACGGAGATCGTCAGGTGCTGGCTCTGACCGGGCTGGAGGACGCCGGTCTTGGCGAAGCCGGCCAGCCGCTTCTTCGGCAGCTGGACGCCCTTGACCGTGAACGGCGTGGCGGCGTAGAGCTGGGCGACCGTCGCGCCGGCGGTCTTGCCGGTGTTCTTGACGTCGACGCCGATCTTCACCGAGCCGTCCGGGGTGATCTGCGAGTGGTCGGCGGTGACGTGCGTGTAGGAGAAGGAGCTGTAGCTCAGGCCGTACCCGAAGGGGTAGGTCGGGGTGCCGGTGAAGTACTGGTAGGTGCGGCCGAGTCCGCCGGTCTCACCGGGGGTCAGGCCGTAGTCGGACTTGTCCGGGAGCTGCGAGTCGTCCTTGTACCAGGTGAAGTTGAGGTGCCCGGCCGGGTTCTGCTTGCCGAAGAGCACGTCGGCGAGCGCGGCGCCCTGGGACTGGCCGTTGAAGCCGCTGAAGACGATCGAGGAGACCTTGCCCTGCTCGTCGTCGATCTTCACCGGACCGTCGGACTGGATGACCAGCGCCAGCTTCTTGTTGCCGAGCGCGGCGGTCTGGTCGATCAGCGAGTCGTAGTTGCCGGGCATGTCGAGGTTGGTGCGGTCCTTGCCCTCGTCGGCGTTGGCCTTGTTGGTGCCGACGAAGAGCACCACCAGGTCGGCGGACTGGATGTCGGCCTTGGTCTGGTCGCTGAGGGTCGCGGCGGCGGTGGCCGTCGAGGAGCTGCCGGCCGCGTCGAAGACCACGTCGGCACCCGGGTTGGCGGCCTTCACCTCGTCGGTGATGCCCTGCACCGGGCTGGTGGTGTGGTCCGGCTCGCCGGAGTACAGGCCCAGCGTGGTGGTGTTCGCCATGTCGCCGAGGATGACGATCTTCTTCGCCTTCGCCGGGTCGACCGGCAGCAGCGGGCTGGTGCCGGTGGCGGGCGCGGAGTTCTTCAGCAGCACCAGCGAGTTGTCGGCGACCTTGGTGGCCAGCGCCTGGTGGGCCGGGCTCTCGATCTGGTCCTTGGTGATCGAGGTGTACTTCACGCTGCCGGCCGGGTCGAACTCGCCGGTCTCCATGCGGACGGTGAAGACCTTCACCAGCGCGTTGTCGATGACGCCCTCGCTCAGCGCGCCGGCCTCGATGGCCTGCTCGATGTTGGCGGTGGTGGCCTCGTCGCCGGTGCAGTTCAGGTCGGTGCCGGCCCGCAGGGAGTACGCCTGGCCGCCGGCCTGGCCGGACATGGTCTTGCCGGTGGCGGTCTGGGTCCAGGTCGGGTTGTTCGCGTCGTGGTCGGTGGTCCAGCCGGGCGGCGCCCAGTCGTGGCCGCCGGGGAACTGCTTCCAGTTGGTGCCGACCGCGCCGCAGTCGGAGGTGATGTAGCCGTCGAACCCGTAGGTGCGCTGGGCGAGTTCGTTGGTGGTGTAGGTGTCCGACGTGGACGGGGTGCCGTTGATCGCGTTGTACGACGTCATCAGGCCGGCGACGTGCGCGTCCTCGATCAGGTCGCGGAACTGGGCGGTGTAGTAGTCGCGCAGGTCCGTGTCGTTGACGTCGGAGCTGATCCCGGTGCGGTTGTCCTCGACGTTGTTCAGCGCGTAGTGCTTGGCGGTGGCGGCGACCTTGAGGTAGCCGGTCTGCGAGGTGCCGTCCGGGTTGTTGCCCTCGTAGCCGTCGATGAACTGCCCGGCCATCTGCCCGACGAAGTACGGGTCCTCGCCGAACGCCTCGTCGGTGCGGCCCCAGCGCGGGTCCCGGTCGAGGTTGACCGTCGGCGCCCAGTACGTCAGCGAACCGTAGTCGTCCGCCGACGGGCCGAGGTTGTTCTGGCCGGTGCCGAAGAGCGACTTGTCGACGAACCCGCGGGCCTCGTCGGAGATCGCGGTGCTCTCCTGGTACATCAGGCTCTTGTCCCAGGACATGGACGAGGCGAAGTTGGTGGGGAAGCTGGTGGAGTGGACCCCGCCCTGCGCACCGCCGTTGTTCTGGTCGGCGCCGAGGCTGTTGACGCCGTGCTGCCCCTCGCTCCAGTACGTGTACTGCTGCACCCCCAGCCGCGGTATCGCCGGGCCGCTGTTGGTGCTGAGCTGCTGCACCTTCTCCTGGAGCGTCATCCGCGACACCAGGTCGGCGGCCCGCTCCTGGAAGGAGTAGTGCGTGTCCAGGTAGATCGGCGTGCTCGCGGCCGCATGCGGGGCCTGTGCCACGGCGGTGCCGCCGTAGGTGGCACTCAGCCCCACCGCGCACGCCATCGCGCACACCGCGGCCAGGCCTGCGCGCCGACGCCTTCGCTTGTCCATCCTGCCTCCGTCGTCCGGGGAGTGTCATCAAGCGTGATCAAGCGGAACACCCGGGCCGGCTACGACCCTTGCGACGAACTTTGGTGCAAGTCCGAAGAAAGTCCGGGCCTTGCGTTCTCAATGCGGCAGTTTGTTGCCAGGTTTGACGTCGAGTCAAGAGTTCTGACCGGACAGGATGGCATTGTTTTGACTGATGACGACGAAACAACGATGAACGGGCTCCGCCCGGCGGCGGGCGCCGCGCCCGGACGGCCGGCTTCCGGCCGGGCGCCGGACGTCCCTACGCCCGGGCGCGGGTGCGCAGCCGCGGGGTGAAGGTGGCGTGGAAGATCGTGGACGCGGCGCCCACCGCGGCGGCCTCGGCGCTGAGCACGGACGGCTCGACCTCGACCCGTCGCAGCCGGCGCGCGGTCGGGAAGTCGTTGACCACCCGGTGGATCTCGTCGAGGTAGAAGCCGGCGGTGTCCTCGGTGAAGAACGGCCCGCCCAGCACGATCAGGTCGATGTCGAGCAGGTCGACCAGGCCCAGGGCGCCGCGGCCGACCGCGCCGGCCACCTCCCGCAGCGCGGCGGTGGCCGCCGCGTCGCCGGCCGCCGCGGCCCGCCCGACCTCGCGGTACGCCGCGGTGCTGCCGGCGGCCGCGCCGGAGGCGGGGAAGCCGTGCCGGGCGGCGAACTCCGGTACGGAACCGGGCGGGTTGCACTCCGGCACCATCTCGGGCCGCCCGTCGGGACCGGTGCGGCCGAGCGATATCGCGCACAGCTGGCCGAACTCCCCCGCGTTGGCGCTCACTCCGCGGTAGAGGTCGCCGTTGAGGTAGAGGCCGGAGCCGACCCCGGTGCCGAGGTACAGGTAGGCGAAGTCGCGGGCCCTGCGGTCGCGGCCGATCCAGCGCTCGCCGGCCGCCGCGGCCAGCGAGTCCTTCTCGATGATCACCGGGCAGGGGAAGTGGTCCTTGAGCAGGTACAGCAGCGGGATGTCGTTCCACGCCGACAGCAGCGGCGGACCCAGCACCGTACCGGAGGCGATGTCCACCGGGCCCGGCACCGCCACGCCGATGCCGAGGAAGCCCTCCTCCGGCACCGAGCCCTGCGCCTTCTCCAGCGCCTCGCGGCCCAACGCGACGACCTGCGCGACGAATTCGGTCGGGTCGCCCTCCGCGCCGACCGGCCGGGTGCAGGTGCAGACGATCGCGCCGTCGAGGTCGATCACCACGGCGGTCAGCACCTCGGGGTCGATGTGCAGGCCGAGCGCGTGCGCGGCGGTGCCGCACAGCCGGACCGGGGTGCGCGGCTTGCCCGAGGTGGCCCGGCGCTGCGCGTCCTCCACGAGGATGCCGCGGTCGATCAGCGAACGGGCGATCCGCGAGACGGACTGCTGGGTCAGGCCGGTGCGGTGCGCGATCTCGCCGCGGGTGATGGTGCCCGACAGCCGCACCGACTCGATCACCACGCACTCGTTGAACGAGCCGAGGTCGATCTGGTTCACCCCGCTGGAGGCGATCGGCTCCGCGGGGGCGGCCGCGCTCGAAGGGGCCGCCGTGGCCGCCGCTTTGGAGGTGGAAGGCGCGGCGGACGGCGCGGCCTGCGCCGGCGGTACGGCCACGCTGCTGCGCAGATGGCCGGCGACGCTCTCGCGCAGCCACCGTACGGGGGTGCCGCCGCGGCCGAGTTCCGCGACCAGGTCGAGGTAGACGCGGCGCGAGGACTCGGGGTGGCTGGTGCTGTCCAGCGCGGCCATGGCGCGCAGGAAGCTGCGCCAGGAGGCGTTGGCGGGCAACCGGTGCGAGGTCACCCCGCCGATCGCGGCCCCGGCCGGAACGGCGTCGGCGGAGGCGGAGTCGGCGGAGGCGGAGTCGGCGGGGGCGGAGTCCCACAAGGTCACCGCGTGCAGGGCGATGTCGGGGTGGTGGGCGGTGGCCTCGGCGAGGTAGCCGGCGAGTTCCGGGTCGCGGTCGGCGCCGGTGCGGGGCCCGTCCGGCAGCGTCCCGTCCAGGTGGTGCGGGTCCGCGGGTGTCCCGTCCGGGTGCGTCCCGCCTGACGGTGACCCGCCCGGGTGGAGCGCGTCCATCGCGCCGGCCAGCCCTGACAGCACGTCCTCGCCGAGCACCGTGGCGACGGCGGCCGACGGCGGCACGTCCGGGCGGGTACCGGCCAGCAGGACCGCGCGGCGGTCGTCCACGTAGACGCCCATCACCCAGATGTCGGCGCCGGGCAGCGGCGGGCGGGCGGGGACCCGCGGGCCGCGGGTGATGTCGCCGCCCACCGCCCAGCGGCGCCGGATCGAGGCCACCGTGGCGTGCGACAGGCCCAGTTCGCGGGCGATCGCCCGGCTCGCGCCGGAGCCGCCGGGGGCCAGCAGCGCCCGGGCGACGACCTCCGCCTCGTCCACGGTGGCCGGGCGGCCGGTGCGCGGGCGCTGCTCCAGCCCGGCGAGGCCGGCGCTCTGCCAGCGGTGCCGCCAGGTGCCCACGGTCTGCCGGGACACGCCCAGCCGCCGCGCGATCTCGGCGTCCCGCAGTCCCTCGATCGCGAGCAGCACCACCCGCGCCCGCACCGCCAGGGGGCCGCCGCCGCGAGCCCACTCGCGCAGCACCGCCACCGGTCCGCTCTCCTGCACCACGTCGAGGTCAGCCACGGCGCACCTCCGCGGGAATGCCGGCGCGGTACGCCGCCGGCGCGGTTGCCGCGCACGTCGAGCCGGGCGGTGGCGGGCCGCTCGGCCGCCGCCACCGGGTGGCGCGTCTCGGCTGAGCGGCGCGGCGCGGCGGAACGGCGGGCGTGGGGGGCGGGGTTGCGTCAGGCACGGTGCCGGTCCTTGGGCGTGATGCGGAGGGTGAGGATCTGGAACGGGCGCAAGGTGAGCGGGTCGGCGGGGGAAAGGGCGGCGAGCGGCGCTTCGAGCAGGTCGGTCTCCGTCAGGGCGGCGACCGGGAAGCCCGCGGTGAGGGTGGTGCGCGCGCGGCCGCCGCGCGACTCGTAGAGCCGGACCACGACGTCGCCGCCGCGGTCGTCGGCGAGCTTGACCGTCTCGATGAGCACGTCCGGGTGGTCGACGGCGACCAGCGGCAGGTCGGCCACCGGCTCGGGGGTGTCGGGCCCGGTGCGCAGCGGGAGGTTGAGCGCGTAGCCCTCGGTGATCGCGTCCGCCACGGAGGCGCCCGGCCGCAGGGTGTGCCGGAAGCGCTGGACTCCCCGGTCGGCGTGCGGGTCGGGGCTGTGCGGGGCGCGCAGCAGGGTGCTGCGCACCACCGTGGTGGTGCCGCCGTCGGGCCGGGTGTGGCGGGTGGTGTCGTAGCCGTAGGTCGCGTCGGAGGCCAGCGCCACGCCCCAGCCGTGCTCGCCGACATGCAGCCAGCGGTGGGCGGCGGCCTCGCGGCGGGCCGCGTCGGAGCCGGTGTTCTCGTGGGTGGGCCGGGTGACGTGCCCGAACTGGGTCTCGGCGCTGGTGTGTTCGGCGTGCACGTCCAGCGGCCAGGCGGCCTTGAGCATGGTGTCCTGCTCGCGCCAGTCGATCTCGGTGTCGATGGTGAGGGCATGGCTGCCGGCGCCGAGGCCGAGGTGCTGGACGACGGTGGAGCGGCCGGTGCCGCGCACCACCCGGACGGTGGCCAGCAGCGGTCCGGCGTCGAGCAGTTCGACCGACTCGGCGGTGTCGAGGTCGCGCCCGCCGCGCGGGTCGAGCCGCAGCGCGCTCCAGTCGGCGGGCTCGTCGCGGTGGAGCTGGAGCAGGTTGCCGGCCGCGCCGGGCGCGATGGCCTCCCGGCCGGTGCCCGACTCGACGGCCGAGCGCACCAGGCCGTCCCGGTCCACCACGATCCGCAGCAGGCCGTTGTCCAGGACGTGGCCACCGTCGGCGAGGGCTTCGACGGTGACCGGCGACAGGTCGCCGAGCGGCAGTCCGGCCCGGCCGGCGCCGAGGGCGGGCGCCTGCGCGAGGACGGCGGTGCGGCCGTCGGCGAGCTGCTGCCCGCCGGGCAGCGGGCGGGCGTCCGGGCCGAGCACGACGACCTCGCGGCGCTCGCGCGGGCCGGAGTTGAGCACCCCGGTGCCGTCCGGGTCGGTGCCCGGGCCGCCGGTCGCCCGCCGGATCAGCCGCTCCAGCCGGCGCTGCACGTCGCGGTGGGCCTGCTCGGCCTCTTCGTGCACCCAGGCGATGGAGGTGCCGGGCAGGATGTCGTGGCACTGCTGGAGCAGCACCTGCCGCCACAGTCGCTCCAACTCGGCGTAGGGGTAGGGAATTCCGTGCCGTACGGCGGCGGTCGCCGACCACAGCTCGGCCTCGTGCAGCAGGGCCTCGCTGCGGCGGTTGCCGCGCTTGGTGCGGGCCTGGCTGGTGTACGCGCCGCGGTGCGCGGCGAGGTCGAGTTCGCCGCGCCAGACCGGTGCCTGCGGGTACTCCTGCTCGGCGGCGCGGAAGAACGCGGCGGGGGTGCTCAGCGTGACGCGGGGGGCGCCTTCGAGGTCGGCGAAGCGGCGGGCCCGCTCCAGCATGGCCCGGTCGGGGCCGCCGTCGCCGCGGCCGAAGGGCAGCAGCGAGCTGCCGGCGGCGCCGAGTTCGGCGAAGGACGCGACGGTGCCGGTGAGTTCGGGCCCGGTCAGGCTGGTGCCCTCGGCGGCGCCCGGCACGAGGTGGGTGAACAGGCGGGTGCCGTCGATGCCCTCCCAGCGGAAGGTGTGGTGCGGGGGCGCGGCGGCCAGCCCCGGTTCGGGGCGGCGGGCGGCCACCCAGCGGGCCCCGGCCAGCGCGGCGAGCTGCGGGAAGGCGGCGGAGGCACCGGAGACGTCGGGCAGCCAGACCCCGTCGCCGTCGACGCCGAGTTCGTCGCGGAAGAAGCGGCGGCCGTGCACGAACTGGCGGGCCAGCGCCTCCCCGCCGGGCAGTTCGGCGTCGGCCTCGACCCACATGCCGCCGGCCGGCACCCAGTTGCCGTCCGCGACGGCCTTGCGTATCCGCTCGAAGACGTGCGGGTGGTGCTCCTTCATCCAGGCGTAGTGCTGCGCGGAGGACGCGGCGACGACCAGTCCCGGGTACTCCTCGGTGAGCGCGGCCATGGTGCTGAAGGTGCGGGCGCACTTGCGTACGGTCTCGCGCACCGGCCACAGCCAGGCGGAGTCGATGTGCGCGTGGCCGACCGCGGCGAAGGTGTGCGCGGAGTCGTGCGCGTGCCGGCTCAACGCCGGGGCGAGCACCGTACGGGCGCGGCCCGCGGTGCGCGCGACGGCGCGCGGGTCGACCGCGTCCACGGCGGCTTCGAGGGCGGCGCGGATCTCGTGCTTGCGCGGCAGCGCGTCGGGCAGCGCGCGCATCAGGCCGTCCAGCGCCTCGAAGTCGTGGATCAGCTGCCAGACATCCTCGTCGCGGACCGCGATGTCGGCGCGGCGCAGCCGGTACAGCGGGGTGTCGCCGGCGGTGGCCGGGTCGCCGTAGCGGCTGCCGGCCCCGCTGCCGCCCTCGATCTGCGGGTTGGCGGCGGCCTCGACCAGCAGGCGCACCGGCTCGCCGCCGACCGCGCTGACCGCCACCGGCACGGCCGGCAGGTGCGGGTGGAGCCCTTGCAGCGGCAGGCCCCGCTCGTCGTGCACGAGCCCTTCGGCGCGGCCGCCGTCGGGGTCGGAGCCGAGGTCGACGAGGGCCTCGACCCGGCGGCCCGCCCAGCGTTCGGGCACGGTGGCGTGCACCCGGAACCACGTGGTGGCCCAGGGCTTGCCCCAGGGCTCGCCGACCGCGAACGGGGTGTACTCGGCGCGCAGCGCCACCTCCGCCGGAACCGGCTCGCCCGGGATGTGCCAGGCGCCGATGTCCATGGGCAGCCGCTGCGGATACAGCGCTGGGCGCAGCTTCTCGGTGAGGAACGCGGCTATCCGCTCCTCGCCCGAGGCGATCCGGTCATGCATGGGCAGCCTTTCTGTCCAGCGGGTTCCCGCTATGTAAAACCATGTGTGTTATCAAGTCAACGCCTCTCACGAATTCAGCCTTCTCGCAGGTCGTGACCTGCGAGAACGTAATTGTCAGGCTATTTCCAGGTCATTGCGACCCCGATCCGGAAGATAATTCGCCTGACAATGCGGACGGCAAAAGGCGGCGGGCGCGGTCCCTGGTGGCCGCGCCCGCCGCCCCGCCGCTGCGCTACGCGACCGGCGCGGGCCGCTCGCAGCTGCTGGCCACCGGCAGCGCCTGGCCGGCGTGCGCGGAGTCCAGCAGGGTGAGCATCACGTCCAGGACGTGCTCGGCGAGTTCGGCCGACGCCAGGTGCGGGCGGCCGCCCGCGACCGCGTCGGCGAGGTCGGCGAGCCCGGTGCCGCGCCCGGCGCCCCGGTAGCCGGCCGACACCGGCAGCGGCTGCCAGGAGCCGCCCGCCGCGAAGAGTTCGACCGGTCCGTCGAAGCCGTTCGGGTCGGGCACCGACAGCGACCCTGCGGTGCCGTGCACCTCGATCCGCGGCAGGTGCGCGGCGTGGATGTCGAAGCTCATCACGAGCGTGGACAGCGCCCCGCCGGCGTGTTCGAGCACCCCGGTGACGTGGGTGTCCACCTCGACCGCGAAGCGTTCCCCGGCCCGCGGACCGCTGCCGATCTCGCGTTCGGCGCGCGGCGTGGACGCGGCGCCGGTGACCTTGACCACCGGGCCGAGCAGGTGCACCAGCGCGGACAGGTAGTACGGGCCCATGTCGAGCAACGGGCCGCCGCCGGGCCGGTAGTAGAACTCCGGGTCCGGGTGCCACGCCTCGTGGCCGGCGGTGGTCATGAACGCGGTCGCCGCGACCGGGCGGCCGATCAGCCCGTCGTCGACGGCCTTTCGGGCGGTCTGGGTGCCGGTGCCGAGCACCGTGTCGGGCGCGCTGCCGACCCGGACTCCCGCCGCCCGCGCGGCGGCCAGGATCGCGGCGGCCTCCTCGCGGGTGGTGGCCAGCGGCTTCTCGCCGTAGACGTGCTTGCCCGCGGCGATCGCGGCGAGCGCGACCTCGGCGTGCACGGCGGGGATGGTCAGGTTGAGCACCGCGTCCACGTCGTCGCGCGCGACGAGTTCGGCGACGCTGCCGGCCACCTGGGCGCCGGAGCGCTCGGCGGCCTCGGCGGCCCGGCCGGCGTCCAGGTCCGTGACGGCGGTCAGCCGCAGCGTGTCCAGCTTCGCGATGGTGTCCAGGTACTGGCCGCTGATCTTGCCCGCACCGACCATGCCGACCCTCAGCGGCTCGCCCACAGCAGTCCCCTCTCGGTGAGTGCCCGCACCTCGGGCACGTCGAAGTCGTCGGCCTTGTGGCCGATGGCGTTGACGAAGACCCGGCCGGCGCCCTGCTGCCGGGTCCAGACGGTCGGCATCACGACCGGGTGGTCGCGTTCCTCGCCGGCCGGGAAGACGGTGGTGGCCAGCACGTCGATGTCCGGGTCGGTGGAGACCCAGTACTGCTCGGTGTGCACGGCGAAGTCACCGAGCCCGGCGAGCAGCGGGTGGTCGGCGCGCTCCGGCACGAGGTGCACGGTGTAGTCCACGAACCCGTGCGGGTGGTGCAGGAACTGGCCGCCGGTCAGGAAGTGGTAGTCGACGTCGCCGCGGAAGGAGTCGACGATCCCGCCGTGCCAGCCGGCGAAGCCGGTGCCGGCCCGGACCGCCGCGACCAGGCCCTTGGTCTGCTCGGCGGTGATCTCGCCCATGGTCCAGCACTGCACCACCAGGTCGGTGGCGGCCAGCCGCTCGGCGTCGGCGTAGACCTCCAGCGACTCGGCCGTGTCGACCTGGAAGCCGCTGTCCTTCAGGAACGGCACGAACAGGTCGCTGATCTGGACGGGTGAGTGGCCCTCCCAGCCGCCTCTGACCACCAGGGCCCTGCGGTGCGGACGGTTCGGATCGGTCACGGGCGTTGCACGCTCCCATCGGTGTTGCGCAGCAGGGCCCACCGGTCGTGGGCCAAGGGTTCCGGCACGGGGTGCCGGGCGGCCGCGGCCTCGTCGAAGTCGACGCCGTGGCCGGGGGTTTCGTGGGGCACCAGGCCGCCGTCGGTGGCGGTGATGGTGCCCGGGTAGACCTCGTGGACGGGCGGCCTGAAGACCGCGGCCTCCTGCACGCCGAAGGCGTGGCTGGAGATGTCCATGGCGAGCGTGGCGGCCTGGGCGATCGGGCTGACGTCGGCCGGGCCGTGCGGCGCCAGCCGCACCCCGCGCAGTTCGCACAGCACGGCGATCTTGCGGGCCGGGGTCAGCCCGCCCAGGGTGGGCACCCTGATCCGGGCGAAGTCGATGTCGGGGCCGTCGCCGCCGGCGATCAGGTCGGCGAACTGGGCCGGGTCGTGGAACAGTTCGCCGACCGCCAGCGGCACCGGCGAGACGTCGTGCAGCCGCTTGAAGTGGCCGGCGTCCTCCGGCGCGAGCAGGTCCTCCACGAAGTACAGCCGGGCGTCCTCCACCCGCCGCAGGAACTCCCTGGCCTGCCGCGGGTCGAGCCGCTCGTGCACGTCGTGCAGGAGTTCCACGTCGTCGCCGACGCGTTCGCGCACCTGGCGCAGCACCTCCGGCACGTAGCGCAGGTAGCCGGCGCCGTCCCAGGGCGCGCGCCGGGTGCGTACCGCCTCCGGGTCGGTGCCGCCGCCGTGCGCGCCGTAGGTGTCGGCGCCGGGCACCGCGGCCTGGATGCGCACATGGCGGTAGCCGCGCTCGCGGGCGGCCTGCACCTTGTCGGCCAGCTCGGCCGCGTCCAGGCCGTCGACGTGGGTGTACGCCTCGGCGAAGGTGCGGACCTTGCCGCCGAACAGCGAGTACAGCGGGGCGCCCAGCCGCTTGGCCTTCAGGTCCCACAGCGCGACGTCGATGCCGCCGAGCGCGTTGCCGTTGATCGAGCCGCCGCGCCAGTAGGCGCTGTTGAGCAGCAGGCGGTGGATGTCGTCGATGTCGTCGGGGTCCCGGCCGACCAGCAGCGGGGCGAGGTAGTCGTCGAGCACCGAGCGCACCGCGAGGGTGCGCTGCGGATCGCTCGCGCAGCCCAGCCCGTACAGGCCCGGGTCGTTGGTCTCGATACGGACGATGAGGTGAGGACAGCCGTGGGGGGCGGTCAGGAACGTGCGGACGGCCGTGATGCGGATCTTGGCACCGCGCTCGTCGACCCAGGGTGCGGGGGCGAGCGGAGCGGGGCCGGCATCAGGCAAAGCCATGCGAACTCCCACGTGCAGGAAGGCGGTTCGGTCAGCGCGAAGCCGTCGCCGACCGGTTCCGGACAGCAGCGTGTGCTATCCCTTGGAGAGGACGACGACGTCACGCACGGCACGTACAGATAACAGAATGCCGTACCGACTCACGAACGTATGAAAGCCGGTCCGAGTTTGTCAAGAGGTCTGACAAACTCGGACCGGCTGGTGCGCAACGGGCCACGGCGGCAAGGCGGTTGGGCCGGGGCGGGAGGGTCCCGGCAGGGCCGGGTGGGGCGACGGCGGCGGTTACGGCGCGAGCCGCGGATCAGGGCCCGGACGGCTCCCGGGCCCGGTCCTCACTGCTGGCCGAGCCGTTTGAGCAGCGTGCTCAGCGAGTGCGCCGCCTCGGTGACGGCCTGCGCGATCTCCTCCATCCGCGCGTCGTCCATCCGGCTCTTGGGCGCCGAGCAGCTGATCGCGTCCTCGCCCTGGCCGCTGCCGAGCGCGACCGCGACGCAGCGGATGTCGACGGAGTTCTCGCCGTCGTCCATCGCCCAGCCGCGCAGCCTGGCCTCGCCGAGCTGCGCCAGGAGTTCGTCGGGGTCCACGACGGTGTCGGGCGTCAACCGCTCCAGCGGCCAGGCCAATCGGCGCTGCACCTCGGCGGGGTCGTACTGCGCGAGCACCGCCTTGCCGAGGCCGGTGGCGTGCGCCGGCAGCCGGCGGCCGACCGCGGAGTACATCCGCAAGGCGTGCCGGGACTCGCGTTTGGCCAGGTAGACGACGTGCGTGCCGTCGAGCCTGCCCAGGTGGACGGACTCGCCGGTCTCCTCCGCGAGCGCGTCGAGCACCGGCCCGGCCAGGCTCGTGACGTCGTCGCCCTCCAGGTACGCGGTCCCGGTCAACAGGGCTTTCAGGCCCAGGCTGTAGCGGGTCCCCGACGGGTCGAGATCCACCCATCTGCGGGCCTGCATGGTGCGCAGGATCGCGTGCAGGCTGCTCTTGGGCACGGCCATCGCCGCGGCCATCTCGGCCAGCGACATCCGGGCGCCGTCGGCGCCGAGCAGTTCGAGCACCTCGAGCACCCGCGCCGCGGACTTGACCTCTTCAGGTTTGCGTTCGGGCCCGCGCCCGCGCGCTGTTGCTGCCACCGATTCCACCGATCCTCCGCTCCCCGCGCTCCCCTGCGCCGACACCTGACGGCCCCTGGGTGCACACCCAATCGCAACGCACGCCTTGACGCTATATCAAACACCACCGTAAGTTCAGGGACTCCAACGTCATTCGGTCTTCTGAACGATCGAACCCTAGGCAGGGGCTATGCGGATACCATTTGTCGGACCTGTTGCAGGATCTGTGACGAGAAGCAGCACCAAGAACCGCCGGACCCGATTCGCCGCAGCGGCCGTCGTGACGGTCATGTCGCTGGCGCCGGTCGCCGCCTGCGGCGGGTCGGGCGGGTCGTCCGGGGGCGGCAAGACCCTGGAGATGTGGACCTTCAAGCAGTCCCACGTCGCGGGCCTGCGCAACGCCGCCGCCGAGTTCAAGAAGCAGACCGGCATCACCGTGAAGATCCAGGCGTACGGCCCGGACGACGCCTACACCACCAAGGTGCAGGCCGCCGCGAAGACCCATGACCTGCCCGACGTGCTGGAGACGCACTCCGACGGCGAGGACTTCGCGCTGGGCTCCACCGGCATCGCCAAGGACATCTCCAAGGACGTCGACGCGAGCTGGAGCGGCCTGTACCAGAAGGGCGTGCAGGGCTCCGGCACGGTCACCCCCGAGTTCTACCGGGAGTCGCTGCCCGCCGACTCCAAGGACCACGGCGTCCAGAAGGGCCAGCGCTTCAGCGTGCCCTTCACCTCCGGCACCTTCGGCATCGTGATGGGCAACAAGAAGGTGCTCGCCGCGGCCGGCATCACCAAGCCCCCGGCCACCTACGAGGAGTGGCTCGCCGACCTGAAGGCGACCACCACGAAGAGCCCCACCACCGGCGGGGTCAGCCTGGGCCTGAAGGTCAAGGCGACCGGCATGACCTGGACGATGCAGCCGCTGGCCTTCGCCGAGCTGGGGAAGGCCAAGTACCAGGCGCTCTGGGGTCAGAACGCGTCCGAGGACTTCTCCTCGCCCGACGGCCAGAAGGCGCTCAGCGAGTACGCCAAGCTGCAGCCCTACTGGATGCCCGGCACCCAGATCCTCGACATCGACTCCGCCGACCAGGCGTTCGCGCAGGGCAAGTCCGCCTGGGACATCGGCGGCACCTTCACGCTGGCCTTCCTCCAGCAGAACGGCATGAACCCCGACGACGTGATGGCCTTCGGCATCCCCGGCCCGTCCGACGGCGCCGTGCCCAAGCCCGCGCTCGCCCCGCTGGCGCTGACCGGGCTGACCGTCACCTCGACCAGCTCGCACACCGCGAACGCCGAGAAGTGGATGAAGTTCCTCTCCCAGCCGTCGGTCGCCTCGCAGTTCGCCAAGGACGCCACCGAGGTGCCCGCCACCCAGCTCGGCGCCGACGCCGCCAAGGTGATGGGCCCGACCCTGGCCGGCCTGACGGCGACCTTCACCGGCACTCCGGAGAACACCTACGACCCGAGTGACGCCAGCTTCCGGCCGCCCGGCTACGACCAGGACTCCATCAGCGAGATCCTCGCCGACCTGACCCCGCTGCACCAGAAGAGCGTGGAGGCGACCGGCAAGGCGATGGCGAAGCTCAACAACTCCTTCTGGAAGCTGGCGAAGTGACCACCGCTCCCCGTCCCGCACTGACGGCGGAGGCAGCCGCGGCCGGGGGTCCCGGTGACCCCCGGCCGGGCGCCGGCCCCGCCACCAAGGCCCGCCGCCGCAGCCGGCGCGGCGGCCACGAAGCCCTCTCCGGCTGGCTGTTCGTCGCCCCGGCCGTGGTGCTCTTCGCGGTCATGGGCCTGTACACCGTCGGCTACGGCTTCCTGCTGAGCTTCGCCCAGTGGAACGGCTTCGCCGCGCACTGGACCTGGGTCGGCATCCAGAACTACAAGGACCTGCTGTGGGCCGACCCGCGGTACGCGCCCCGGGTCCAGCACGCCGCCGTGCACACCCTGTACGTGATGATCGCGGTGCCGGTGCTGACCGTCCTGGTGTCCTTCCCGCTGGCGGTACTGCTCAACTCCGCCCGCCGGATGCAGACCCTGCTGCGCTCGGTGTACTTCGTGCCCTACGTGACCAGCGGCATCGCGGTGTTCTTCGCCTGGCAGTACATCCTCCAGCCGGACGGCGCGATCAACACGCTGCTCAAGAGCGTCGGCATGGGCTCGCTCGCCCAGCCGCAGGGCTGGCTCGGCAACCCGCACACCGCGCTGCCCACCATGATCGTGGTGACGGTGTGGGGCGCGGTGCCGGTGGCGATGCTGATGTACCTCACCGGGCTGCAGACCATCGACCGCAGCGTGCTGGAGGCCGCGCAACTGGACGGCGCCGGCTGGTGGCGCACCAACTTCTCGGTGGTGTGGCCGCTGGTCCGGCCGATCACCCTGATCGTGGTGCTGCTGAACCTGCGCGACTCGCTCCAGGGCTTCCAGACCTTCCTGGTGATGACCAACGGCGGCCCCGGCGACCACACCAACGTGCTCGGCCTGGAGTCGTACCGGCTGGCCTTCCTCATGCAACTCGACCCGACCCTGGGCCTGGCCAGTGCGCTCGGCTGGCTGCTGTTCGCCGCCGCGCTGGTGATCGCCCTGATCAACCTCCGAGTACTGCGGAGCAGGACATGACAACGATTCCCCTCGGACCGGCCGACGACACCGCCCCCGCGAAGAACGGTTCCGGCCGGCCCGGGCCCGCTGCCGGACCCCGCTCCGGCGGCGGCAAGCTGGCCCGCCGGATCAGCGCGAAGGTCGTCATCGGCGTCCTGCTGGCGGTCTACGGGCTGGTGAGCCTCTACCCCTTCCTGTGGATGATCTCGGCCGCGTTCAAGAACAACATCGAGGTGGTGCGCGGCGGCCACCTGATCCCGCACTCGCCGACCCTCCACACCCTGACCAGCACCTGGAACCAGCTCCACTTCTTCCGGTACTTCGTCAACAGCCTCGAAGTCACCGCGCTGACCGTGGTGCTGACGCTGGTGGTGTACGCGGCGGCCGGCTACGCCTTCGCGGTGCTGGACTTCCCCGGCCGCGGCATACTGCAGAAGCTCTTCATCTCGCTGCTGTTCGTGCCGGGCGTCACCGTGATGCTGCCGATCGTGCTGCTGGAGAACAAGCTCCACCTGCTCGGCACGCACATGGGTCTGGTGCTGCCCTTCGTCAACGGCGGCGCGCCGCTGTCGATCCTGCTGATGACCGGCGCGTTCTCGGCGGTGCCGAAGGAACTGCGGGAGTCCGCGCGGGTGGACGGCGCCAACGAGTTCCACGTCTTCACCCGGATCTACCTGCCGCTGACCCGGCCCGCGCTGATCACCGTCGGCCTGCTGACCGCGATCCCGACCTGGAACGAGTACCTGCTCACCCGGGTCTCGCTGAACAACCCGAGCTCCTACACCCTGCCGCTGGGCCTGCAGACGCTGTCGTCGGAGAACGTGCCGCACTACAACGAGATGATGGCCGGCGCCCTGATCGTCGTCGTGCCCGTGGTGCTGCTCTTCCTCTCCCTCCAGCGCTACTTCGTCAACGGCCTGGTCGGGGCGGTGAAGGGCTGATGCTGGTCCTCGTCACCGGGGCCGCCGGGCACATCGGCGGCCACGCCGTCGCGGAACTCCTCGGCGCCGGCCACGACGTGGTGCTCACCGACCTGCTGCCGGTGGACGAGCCGCGCGCGGTACGGGTGCACACCGGCGACCTCCAGGACCCGGACCTGGTGCGCAAGGCGATGGACGGCGTCGACGCGGTGGTCCACCTCGGCGCCATCCCGCACCCCAACGTGCCCGACCCGAGTGCCCTGTTCGCGGAGAACTGCCACACCGCGCACCGGGTCCTGGAAGAGGCCGGCCGGGCCGGGGTGCGCCGGGTGGTGGCCGCCTCCAGCATGTCCGCGGTCGGCCTGGCCTGGTCGCCGGTCCCGGCCTCGCCCGCGTACGTGCCGCTCGACGAGCAGCACCCGAGCCTGGTCCGCGACCCGTACGGGCTGTCCAAGGTGGTGCTGGAGGAGGTGGCCCGCACCGCGCACCGCCGGCACGGCACGGACGTGGTGAGCATGCGCTTCCCCTTCACCGGGGCCGGCGACCGGCTGGACGAGTTCGTCCGCGCCTGCGCCGCCGACCCGGCCGGGCAGCGGCACGACCTGTGGGGCTGGCTGCACACCCTCGACGCGGCCACCGCGATCCGGATCGCCCTGGAGGCCGACATCACCGGCGCGCACGTGGTCAACGTGACCGCGCCCGACACCACTTCGGCGCTGCCCTCGGCCGCGCTGATGGCCACGCACCACCCCGGTGTGCCCCTGCGCTCCGCCGTCACGGGGCACGCCACGCTCTTCGACACGACCGCTTGCACCGATCTGCTGGGGTTCACCCCCCGGCGCACCTGGCGTACGACCGAAGGAGAGAGCTGATGTCACCCGAACTCACGCCCCCCTCCCGCCGCACCCTGCTCACCGGTGCCGCCGCCGCCGGCGCCGCCGCGCTGGTCGGCCTGAGCGGCCACAGCGCTCAGGCGGCCACCCCGGCACCGGCCGGGCGACCCGGACCCGGCGCGGCCCACGGATCGAGGCCGGTCTCCCGGCACACCCACATCTTCTACTACCCGTGGTACGGCAACCCGGACTTCTACGGCGACTGGCGGCACTGGCAGCAGGGCGACGTCACCCCGCCCGAGGACATCGGCTCCAACTACTACCCGGTGCAAGGCCCCTACGACTCCGGCGACCTGCACGGCACGGTCGCCCAGCACATGCGCTGGCTGCGGCAGGCCGGCACCGGCGTGCTGGTCAGCAGCTGGTGGGGGCAGGGCAGTTACGAGGACCAGCGGGCCGAGGTGGTGCTGGAGGCCGCCGCCAAGGAGGGCCTCCAGGTCGCCTGGCACATCGAGCCGTACGACGGCCGCGACGCGGACTCCGTGGTCGCCGACATCCGGTACATCAGCGGCAAGTACGGCCACCACCCGGCCTTCCACCGCGACCCGGAGCACGGCCACCGCACCGCGTACTACATCTTCAACAGCCTGCTCACGGTGGACTGGTCGGCACTGCACCAGGTGGACGACCAGGCGATCGTGATGGCGCAGACCTGGGACCTGACCCGGATCAGCGACTTCGGCGGCGCGTACACCTACGACGCGATCGCCACCCACAACGAGCCGGACTGGACCGAGGTGGCCGCGTTCTGCGCCGAACGCGGCATGGTGTGGGCGCCGTCGCTCGGTCCGGGCTACATCGACCACCGCGCGAAGCCCGGCAGCACCACCCCGATCCTGGACCGCGCCGACGGCGCGACCTACGACCAGGAGTGGGCGTACGCCCTGTCCTCCGGCAACGGCGACGCGCCGCCGGACTGGGTGAGCATCACGTCGTTCAACGAGTGGCACGAGGGCAGCATGATCGAGCCCGCCACCGCGCAGACCCCCGGCACGTTCGACTACCTCGACTACGAGGGCGCCTACGGGCGGCACGGCCGGTCCGCGCAGACCGCGTACCTGGACCGCACCGCCCAGTGGGCCGCGCGGTTCGAGGCGGAGCGAGCCCGGCACCGCCGCGGCTGAGCCCCGCTCCCGCCACCGGCCCGGACGGGGGCGGGCGCCGCCGCCCGCCCCCGCTGCACGACCGACTCCCTGCCGATACCCCAGCAGAAAGAGCACTCCTGTGCATGACGACCGTCCCATCGTCGAACAGCGGATCACCAAGTTCCTCTCGCACGTGGTGCGGCCCGCCCTCTACAGCCACCCGCTGACCCTGGAGCTGGCCGCCTGGCAGGTGCCGGGCGAACCCGTGCCGGTCGCCGACGCGCTGGCGGCGGCGTACGAACCGGTGCGGATCGGCGACAGCTGGGGCGGCCCGTGGTCGACGACCTGGCTGAAGGCCACCGGCCGGGTGCCGCAGGAGTGGGCGGGCCGCCGGGTGGAGGCCGTCTTCGACCTCGGCTTCGACCTGACCAAGGGGCCCGGCGGACAGGCGGAGGGCTTCGTGCACGACGCCTCCGGCACGCCGCTGCAGGGGCTGCACCCGTACCACCGCAGCGTGCTGCTGGCCGAGTCGGCCACCGGCGGCGAACCGGTGGACCTGCTGGTGGAGTTGGCCGCCAACCCGATGATCGTGGGCTCCGCGGGCCGGGGCACCCACCTCGGCTCCAAGGAGACCGCCGGCACCGACCACCTGTACGAGCTGCGGGTGGCCGAGATCGCGGTGCGCGAGGACGCGGTGTGGCACCTGACGCACGACATGGAGGTGCTGGACGAGCTGATGCGCGAGCTGCCGGTGGGCAGTTCGCGGCGGCACGAGATCCTGCGCGCGCTCCAGCACGCGATGGACGCGGTCGACGTCGCCGACGTGGCCGGCACCGCGCAGCTCGGCCGGGACCGGCTCGCCGACGTGCTGGCCCGCCCGGCGCACGCCTCCGCGCACACCATCGCCGCGGTCGGCCACGCGCACATCGACTCCGCCTGGCTGTGGCCGATCCGCGAGACGGTCCGCAAGTGCGCCCGCACCTTCACCAACATGACCACGCTCGCGCAGGAGTACCCGGAGCTGGTCTTCGCCTGCTCCTCCGCGCAGCAGTACGCGTGGATCAAGGAGCGCCGTCCGGAGATCTTCGAGCGGATCAAGAAGGCGGTGGCCGACGGCAACTGGGCGCCGGTCGGCGGCATGTGGGTGGAGGCCGACGGCAACCTGCCCGGCGGCGAGGCGCTGGCCCGGCAACTCGTCTTCGGCCGGCGGTTCTTCGCCGAGGAGTTCGGCCTCGCGCAGGACGGCGTGTGGCTGCCGGACTCCTTCGGCTACACCGCCGCCTACCCGCAGTTGGCGGTGCTCGCGGGCGCGAAGTGGTTCCTCACCCAGAAGCTGTCCTGGAACGAGACCAACCGGCTGCCGCACCACAGCTTCGACTGGGAGGGCATCGACGGCACCCGGATCTTCACCCACTTCCCGCCGGTCGACACCTACAACGCGAGCCTGACCGGCGCCGAACTCGCCCACGCGGAGAGCAACTTCGCCGACAAGGGCGCGGCGACCCGGTCGCTCGCACCGTTCGGCTTCGGGGACGGCGGCGGCGGCCCCACCCGCGAGATGATGGAGAAGGCCCGCCGGCTGCGCGACCTGGAGGGCTCGGTGAAGGTCGAGGTCGCGGACCCGAACGCGTTCTTCGCGGCGGCCCGCGCCGAGTACCCCCGACCGCCGGTGTGGCGGGGCGAGTTGTACCTGGAGAACCACCGCGGCACCTACACCAGCCAGGCCCGCACCAAGCACGGCAACCGGCGGGCCGAGGCGCTGCTGCGGGAGGCCGAGCTGTGGGCGGTCGCCGCGTCGGTCCGCACCGGCGCCCCCTACCCGTACCAGGAGTTGGAGTCGATCTGGCAGCGGGTGCTGCTGCACCAGTTCCACGACATCCTGCCGGGTTCCTCCATCGCCTGGGTGCACCAGGAGGCCGAGGCGGTGCACGCCCAACTCCAGGCGGAACTGGCCGGGTTGATCGGCACCGCGCTGGCCGGCGGCGACGGCCTGGCGTTCTTCAACGCCGGCCCGTACGCCCGCCGGGAGGTCGCGGTGGTGCCGGCCGGCGCCACCGACGAGGGCCAGCCGCTCGCCGACGGGCGGCGCGCAGTGCTGGTCGAGGCGCCCGCGCTCGGCGCCGGCCGCGCGGTGGCCGCCGCCGGCACCGCGCCGGTCCAGGTGCGCCAGGACGGCGACGGCATCACCCTGGACAACGGAGTGCTGCGGGTCCTGATCGACGGCAGCGGCCTGGTCCGCTCGGTGTACGACCAGCGCGCCGCGCGCGAGGCGATCGACCCGGACCGGCCGGGCAACCTGCTCCAACTCCACCCGGACGACCCGAACCTGTGGAGCGCCTGGAACATCGACAGCTACTACCGCGACACCGTGCGCGACCTCACGCAGGCCGACGCGGTCGAGGTCGCCGAGGCCGGGCCGCTGCTCGGCTCGGTCCGCGTGACACGCTCCTTCGGCGCCTCGCACCTGGTGCAGCATCTCGAACTGACCGCGGGCAGCGACCAGTTGACCGTCCGCACCGACATCGACTGGCAGGAGCGGGACACCCTGCTCAAGGCGGCCTGGCCGATCCGGGTGCACGCGGAGCACGAGAGCGCCGAGATCCAGTTCGGCCATGTGCGCCGGCCCACCCACGAGAACACCAGCTGGGACGCGGCCCGGTTCGAGCTGTGGGCGCACCGCTGGGTGCACGTCGGCGAGCACGGCTGGGGCGCGGCCGTCGTCAACGACTCGACCTACGGCCACGACGTGTCCCGGCAGGTCCGCGCGGACGGCGGCACCACCACCACGCTGCGGCTGTCCCTGCTGCGCTCCCCGCACAGCCCCGACCCGCAGGCCGACCGCGGCCGGCACTCCTTCGCCTACGGCCTGGTGGTCGGCACCGACGTGGACGGCGCGATCGCGGCCGGCTACGCCCTCAACCTGCCGCTGCGGCCGGCCGGTTCGGCGCCCGCGGGCGGGCCCGCGCTGATCGCCGTGGACAACCCGGACATCGTGGTGGAGGCGGTGAAGCTCGCGGACGACCGGTCGGGGGACGTGGTGGTCCGGCTGTACGAGTCGCGCGGCGGATCGGCCCGCGGCACGCTGCGCGCCGACTTCCCGGTGGCGGCGGCGCACCTCACGGACCTGCTGGAGGCCCCGGCGGAGGAGTTGCCGGCCACGGCCGACGGCGGGCTGCCGCTGGAGCTGCGGCCGTTCCAGATCCTGACGGTCCGGCTGCGCCGGGCCTGACCCCCGCTTTCCGCCCCCCCTGACGGCGCACGGGCGATCACGGTGCCGGTGACCGCTGATCGTACCGTCGTCGCGCGGTCCGGGCCGGTGTCCGACGCCTGACACCGGCACCGCCCCGGCCGCGAGCGGGTCCGGGCGGCCGTCCTCGCCGGCGGCCGCCCGGACCCGCCCCCTTGTCGTCCGCGCGTTCCCGGCGACCGAACGGGCCGCCGTCAGGAGTGGTTGACCGGCAGCACGTCAGGCGACAGGGTGCCCGCGGCGGCGGACGCGCTGGTCATCTGCCGCCGGTGATGGCGGCGGCACAGCACCTCGTAGCCGACCTCCGCCGCACGGTCCACGTCGCCGATCACCACCTGGGCGCCCTCGACTACCATGACGCCGCCGATCGTGCGGGCGTTGTGGGTGGCGCGGGCGCCGCACCAGCACAGCGCCTCGACCTGGAGCGCCTCGATCCGGTCGGCGAGCTCGATCAGCCGCTGCGAGCCCGGGAAGAGCCGGGTGCGGAAGTCCGTGGTGATCCCGAACGCGTAGACGTCCAGGTCGAGTTCGTCCACCACCCGGGCCAACTGGTCGATCTGCCCGGGGGCGAGGAACTGCGCCTCGTCGACGACCGCGTAGTCCACCCGGCCGCCGCGGCTGATCACGCCGACCAGATGGCCGTACAGGTCCATGTCGTCGGCCACCTCGACGGCGTCGGTGACCAGGCCGAGCCGGGAAGAGAGCTTGCCCTCGCCGGCCCGGTCGTCCCGGGTGAAGATCACCGCCTGCAGGCCGCGGGCGGTGCGGTTGTGGATGATCTGCAACGCGAGGGTGCTCTTGCCGCAGTCCATCGTTCCGGAGAAGAAGACCAGCTCGGACATGGGAAGGACGACGGCCTTTCGGGACGGACGGCGGAGGCGGACGGCGGAGGCGGACGGCGGAGGCGGACGGCAGAGACGAACGGCAGAGACGAACGGCGGAGGCGAACGCTTCAGGAGCGTACTTGGAGCAGCGGCACCAGTTGCTCGACGGGGGTCATGGAGCCGTGCAGGCCGATCATCTTCGACTCCCCCGGCTCGGTGCGGTTCGCCACGATCGCCATGTCGTCGCAGGCCGCGGCCACCACGTCGCCGATCCGGCCCAGCACCCGCCGCTCGGGGTCGGGCCCGAACCAGCCCGCGGCGACCGCCTCCGCGCGGCTCGCCACCCACATCCGGTCGCCCAGCACCTCGCGCCACACCGCGAGCACGTCGGCCGCCGCACCGGGCACCGCGTACACGTGCCGGGCCCGGCCCTCGCCGCCCAGCACCGCGACCCCGGCGCGCAGTTCCCAGTCCTCGTCGAAGTCGATCCGGGACTCCTCGTCGAACGGGATGTCGATCATGCCGTGGTCGGCGGTGACGTACAGGGCGCTGCGCGGCGGCAGTTGCTCGGCGAGCCGCTGCGCCAGCCGGTCGACCATCGCCAGCTGCCCGCGCCAGGCGTCGGAGTCGACGCCGTGCCGGTGGCCCATGCCGTCGAGCTCGCTGTAGTACGTGTAGACCAGCGCGCGGTCGGCGGCGGCGAGCCGGTCCGCGGCCAGGTCCATCCGCTCCTCGCCGGCCAGCCGGCCGTGGAAGGTGCCGCCGGAGAGCGCGACCTTGGTCAGCGGGGTCTGCGCGAAGGTCGGCGAGGAGACCTGGCAGGTGGCGATGCCGGCGGCCTCGGCGAGCCGGAAGACGGTGGGGTGCGGCTGCCAGACGTTCGGCGAGGTCCACGGCTGCCAGCGCAGCTGGTTCATCAGCTCGCCGGTGCCGGGGTTGAGCGTGGTGTACCCGGCCAGGCCGTGCGCGCCCGGCGGCAGGCCGGTGCCGACGGAGGCGAGCGAGGTCGCGGTGGTGGACGGGAAGCCGGCGGTGAGCGGGCGCCCGCTGCCGCCGACCGAGCTGCCCAGCAGCGACGTCAGGTACGGCGCCTCGTCGGGGTGGCGCAGGATCAGCTCCCAGCCGAGCCCGTCCACCAGGAACACGCAGACCCGGTCGGCCGGTTCGAGGGCGAGGCCGGTGGCGGGCATCCCGGGGATGCCGAACCCGGCGAGCGCGGCCGGGATCACGTCGCACAGCGCGCCCGTGCCGTAGGCGGGGACCGGGGCGGTGCGGGGGTCGAGCGGCTCGGGGTCGTACGCGTCGGGGTACGGCGTGCCGGGGTGCGGTCCGCCCATCAGTCCGTTGCCGCTGTCGCCTCGGAGAGGGCCTGGGCGAAGGCGAGGGCCTGCCGGACCGTGTCGGGGCCGTCGCCGGCCTCGCTCACCCGCAGCGACAGGTCGTCGACGGTCGAGGAGCCGGTGTACCCGTGGTCGGCCTCGCAGTTGGGGTCACCGCACGCGGCCGGCTCCAGGTCGATCCGGGAGACCGCGCCCCACCCGATGGTCAGCACGACCTCGCGCGGCAGGGTGCCCGGGGTGCCGGGGGCACCCGGCGTGTAGGACTCGGGGTTGGCCACCACCCGGCTGACCACGACCGACGAGATCCGGCCGATCTTCACCGACTCGGTGGAGGTGGTGGCGTAGGGGCTCGGCGAGGTGTCGTCGGCGGCCTGCTCGTCGGTGTGGCTGACGATGAACCGGCTGTCGGTGAGCACCAGCACCGTCACATGCCGCCGCACCTCGTTGGCGTCGAAGGTGGTCTCCTGGTGGACCAGGTACGACGTGACCGGCTCGCGCCCCACCGCGGCCTCGACGGCCTCGGCCACCAGAGCCGGGTAGTAGCCGCTGCGCTCGATGGCTGTGCGCAGGCCCTGTGTCGTCGTACCGGTCTTCGCCATGCCGTCCATCCTATGCGCGCTCCGGGGCGGTCAGAACGCGATCGCGACCCGGGTCGTGAGGTGACCGCGAACTCGGTCGCGGACCCGGTTCCCGCCGCACGCCGCTCACGGTCCGCCGCGCCGCGCCGCCCGCGCTCCGCCCGGGTCCGCCCGGCCGCCGCGTTCAGTACGAGGTGAGCGCGCGCGGGCCCAGGTCGGTGCGGGCCGGCGGGGTGGCCAGCCGCACCCGGGCGCCCAGCACGCTCAGGCCGTGCGCGGAGACCACCACGGGCTCCAGGTCCACCGCGACCACCTCCGGCAGGTCGTCGGCGAGCATCGACACCCGCAGCAGCAGTTCCTCCAGCGCGGCGGTGTCCACCGGTTCGGCGCCACGCCAGCCGAAGAGCATCGGCGCGGACTTGATGGAGCGCACCAGCTCCGCGGCATCCCGGTCCGTGGCCGGAACCAGCCGGTGCGCTATGTCGCCGAGCAGTTCCGAGGGCGCGCCGGCCAGGCCGAAGGAGAGCACCGCCCCGGCCGCCGGGTCCACCCCGGCCCGTACCACCGTGTCCACCCCGCGCGGGGCCATCGCCTGCACCACCGGGCGCAGTTCCGCCGGTCCGCCCAGCCGCGCGGTCAGCTCGCCGTACGCCCGCCGCAGGTCGCCCTCGTCGGCGAGGTCGAGCCGTACGCCGCCGAGGTCGGCGCGGTGGCGCAGGTGGGGCGCGGTGGTCTTCAGCGCCACCGGGTAGCCGAGCGCGGCGGCTGCCTCGGCGGCGGTGTCCGGGTCGGGCGCGGGCCGGGCCCGGCGGACCTCGATGCCGTAGCGGCCGAGCAGCGTCGCGGTGTCGGCGTCGTCGAGGGTGACGCCCTCTCCCGCGGGCGCCCCCGGCGGCAGCAGCCGGCGTACGTCCTCGGCCGCGCCGGCCTCGTCGATCCGGTCCAGGTCAGGCACCCGGCCGGGCTCCGCGACGCTCGCCCGCCACGCGGCGTAGGAGGCGGCCTCGGCGAGCGAGCCGACCGCCCGGTCCGGCGCGCGGTAGGCGGGGATACGGCCGACGGGTGCGCCGGGCCCCTCCGCGGGGGCGCCGAGCCGGTCGGCCATGGCGTCGAGGGCGAGGTGGACCACGACGACGGGCTTGTCCGCGCCGGCGGCGGCCGCGCGCAGGGCGGCGGCCAGCGCCGGGTCGTCGCCGGCCTCGGGGTCGCCCGGATCGCCCGGATCGCCCGGATCGCCCGGATCGGCCGCGGCGGGGCGGGTGCTCCCGTCGCTGGGATCGCTCGGATCGGCGGTCAGCAGGTCGGTGCCGACCCGGGGAATGGCGGTGACCACCACCGCGTCGCTGCCGGGGTCGGCGAGCGCGGCGGTCAGCGCGGCGGCGAAGTCGTCGGGGCCGGCGGCGGTGGTGAGGTCGATCGGGGCGGCGGGGCGCAGCCCGGCGGTGAGCGCCGCGTCGTAGGTGAGCAGGCCGAGCGACTCGGAGTTGCCGAGGACGGCGACGCGGTCGCCGGCCGGCAGCGGCTGGAGGGCCAGGAAGAGCCCGGCGTCGAGGAGTTCGGTGACCGTGTCGACCCGCATCACGCCGGCCTGGCGGAAGAGCGCGGACACGGTGGAGTCGGGGATGCGGGTGACCGGCACCTCGTGGCCGGCCGGCACCGCCCCGGAGTGCAGGGCGCCCTTCACCACGACCACGGGCTTGTCGACGGCGGTGCGGCGGGCGAGCCGGGTGAACTTGCGCGGGTTGCCGAACGACTCCAGGTACATCAGCACGGCGTCGGTGTCCGGGTCGTCCTGCCAGTACTGCAGCAGGTCGTTGCCGGAGACGTCGGCGCGGTTGCCCGCGGAGACGAAGGTGGACGGGCCCAGGCCCCGGCGGTGCAGCCCGGACAGCAGCGCGATACCGATGGAGTCGGACTGGGTGAACAGCCCGAGCCGGCCGCGGCGCGGCATGTCCGGCGACAGCGAGGCGTTCAGCCGGGCGTCGGGCGCGGTGTTGAGCACCCCGAAGGCGTTCGGGCCGATCACCCGCATGCCGTGCGCGCGGGCCTGCCGGACCAGTTCGCGCTGCCGGGCCCTGCCCTCGGGTCCGGTCTCGGAGTAGCCGGCGCTGACCACGACCAGGCCGCGCACGGCGGCGGCGCCGCAGTCGGCCACCGCCTCGGGCACCCGTTCGGCGGGCACCGCGATCACCGCGAGGTCGACGCTCGCACCGCCCTCGGCGATCTCCCGCACCGAGCGGTGGCCGGGCACCCCGCCGACGTCGGTGCCGCCTTCGGGGAAGGCGTGGTTGACCGCGTAGAGCCGGCCGGTGAAGCCGCCGGCCGCGATGTTGCGCAGCAGCGTACGGCCGAGGCCGCCGGGGCGGCGCCCGGTGCCCACCACCGCCACGGACTCCGGGCGCAGCAGCCGCTGGACGGAGCGGGCCTCGGCGCGGTGCTCGCGGGCCCGCATCACGCGCACCGACTCGACGGTGGGTTCGAGGTCGAGGTCGAGGTGGACCACGCCGTCGGTGAAGCTGCGCTGCTGGGTGTAGCCGGCGTCGGTGAAGACCTTCACCATCTTGCGGTTGGCGGGCAGGACTTCGGCGGTGAAGTGCAGGATGCCGCGTTCGCGGGCGACCGCCGCGATGTGTTCGAGCAGCGCGGAGGCGACGCCGCGGCCCTGGTGCGCGTCCTGGACGAGGAAGGCGACCTCGGCGCGGGTGCCGGCCGGCCCGGAGGCGGCCCGGCCCTGCTCGTCGGTGCGGTCGTAGCGGACGGTGGCGATGAACTCGCCCCCGACGGTGGCCGCGAGGCCGACCCGGTCGTCGTAGTCGTGGTGGGTGAAGCGGTGCACGTCCCGGTCGGACAGCCGCGGGTAGGGCGCGAAGAACCGGTAGTACTTCGACTCGTCGGAGACCTGCTCGTAGAAGTCGACCAGCCGTCCGGCGTCCTCCGGGCCGATCGGCCGGATGCGGGCGATGCCGCCGTCGCGCAGGACGACGTCAGCCTCCCAGTGGACGGGGTACGGCTGCTCGCTCATGGCCCCAGCGTATGCGGCCGCACCGGCGTGGGGTGTCTGCTCGCGCCGCCGACGCGCAGGGGGCAGTCTGGGGGGACCCGTTCAAGCGCGGGCCGACGTGCGGGAGCAGCACCGCGGGCGTGCTTAACTGGTCTAGACAACTGGAACCACCTGCGCAGACCGCACCGACCCGAAGGACTTCACCATGGCTGAGCGGCACGTCAATGTCGGCTGGGCTGAGGGCCTGCACGCCCGTCCCGCGTCCATCTTCGTCCGCGCGGCGACGGCCGCCGGAGTGCCCCTGACCATCGCCAAGGCCGGCGGCGACCCGGTCAACGCCGCCTCCATGCTGGCCGTGCTCGGCCTGGGCGCGCAGGGCGGCGAGGAGGTCGTGCTGGCCTCGCAGGCCGACGGCGCCGACGCGGCGCTGGACCGGCTGGCGAAGCTGGTCGCCGAGGGTCTGGAAGAGCTGCCCGAGACCGTCTGAGCCTGGGAGCGTCCGACCCGGGACCCACCGGGGCGGTCTGGACCCGGGACCGCCCCGGCCGCGCCTGGCTTCGGTACGCGGACCTTCGGTACGCGGCCCTTCCGTACGCGGCTCACCCGCGCGCCTTTCCCGCGGCTCTTTCGGGCACGCCTTTTCACGCCCGCGGCGCGCCGGTCGCCGCGCGGGAATACCGACCACCGTACGGAAATCCCGCGCAGCGGAACCCGGCGGACCCGGACAGCCCCCACGGAATGCCCGGCCCCGCTATTCCGGAATACCCGAAACAACAATTCACGTTCTTGTATACGGTGTGATTGTTAAGCGCGGCGGCGCCCCGCGTGTACGGAGTGTTTCAGGGTTCTCACCGCGGTGGCCCGCTCCACGTGCAGCGCGGCCAGCCGGCGGGCGCGCTCGGCGTCACCGCGGGCCACCGCGTCCACGATCGCCGCGTGCTCCTCCCACGCCTGCGCGGCCCGCGCGGTGCCGTCGTCGGCGTACACCCAGGCGATCTTGTGCCGCAGCTGGGTGAGCAGCGCGGCCAGCGTGGGGCTGCCGGACGCCTGCGCCAGCGTCTCGTGGAACCAGCCGCCGAGCGACGGCAGGTCCGACAACTGGCCCTGCACCGCCCGCTCCTGCCCGAGCCGGACCAGGCCGCGCAGCACCTTCAGATGCGACTCGCCCCTCCGCTGCGCGGCCCGGGCCGCGCCCAGCGGCTCCAGCAGCTCGCGGATCTCCAGCAGGTCCGCGGCCTCCTGCTCGGTCGGCTCGGCCACCGAGGCGCCGGCGTGCCTGCGGGTGCGGACGAAGCCCTCGGACTCCAGCGTGCGCAGCGCCTCGCGCACCGGCACCCGCGACACCCCGTAGCGCTGCGCGAGCAACTCCTCGGTCAGCCGGCTCCCGGGCGGATAGAAACCGCCCACGATGTCGTCGCGGATCGCCGTACACACCACCTGGGCCGAGATACGCCGACCGGTGCCCTCCGTGCCGTTCACATCCGCTTCCGCATCGTAAGAACTCCGTTCCGTCCCCGAATTCATTCTGTCGCGACTCTATTCCAGCACGAGTGCGGGCGGGAAAGCAGCCCCTGAATTCTTGGATCGTTTTTGGACAGCCGGCCGCGGACCACGGAACGGAGAAGCGGGGGCCCGTACGAGGGGTTACGGAGGAGCGGGGGTGCGGCGGGGCGCGGAGGGGTGCGGCGGTACGGGCACGCGCCGTGCGGGCCCGGGAGTGCCGGAACCCCGGCGCGCCGCGCGGGCGGGCCGGGGTTCCGGTCGGTGCGGTGGGCCGGGGGCCGGTGGGTCAGGAGACGACGGTCACCGGGCCGATGCCCAGCTCCCGTACCGGCTCGGTGATCGCGGCCGCGTCGCCGACCAGGACCACCACCAGGCGGTCGAGCGGGAAGGCGTTGACCACCGCGGCCGTCGCCTCCACCGTGCCGGTCTCGGTGAGCCGGGCGTACAGCGCGGCCTGGAAGTCGTCGGGCAGCTCCTGCTCGACCTGGTCGGCGAAGGTGCCCGCCACCGCGGCGGCGGTCTCGTAGCGCAGCGGCGCCACCCCGACGAGGTTCTGCACCGCGACGTCGCGCTCGGCGTCGGTCAGCCCGCCCTCGCCCAGCTCGCGGATCACCCGCCAGGTGTCGGCGAGCGCCGGGCCGGTCACCTCGGTGGCGACCGAGCCGCTGATCGCCAGCAGCGCGGCACCGGTGCCGTCGGCGGAGGAGAGCAGCACCTGGCCGAAGGCGCGTACCCCGTAGGTGTAGCCCTTCTCCTCGCGCAGCACCCGGTCCAGCCGGGAGGTGAGGGTGCCGCCGAGGCAGTAGGTGCCCAGCACCTGCGCCGCCCACACCCGGGCCTGCCGGTCCGGACCGGTCCGGCCGATCAGCAGCTGGGTCTGCACCGAGCCGGGCCGGTCCACGATCACCACCCGGGCGGTGTCGTCGGAGGTGATCGCCGCGCGGGCCGGCGGCTCGGCCTTGGTGCCGGTCCAGCGGCCGAGCGTGCCGTCCAGCAGCGCGGGCAGGTCGATGCCGGTCAGGTCGCCGACCACCACGGCGGTGGCCGTGGCCGGCCGTACGTGCGCGGCGTAGAAGGCGCGCACGGCGGCCGCGTCGATCCGCCGCACGGTCTCCTCGGTGCCCTGGCGGGGCCGCGAGTTGCGCGCCTCGGCCGGGAACAGCTCCTTCGACAGCGCCATCGCGGCGCGGCGGCCGGGGTTGGCCAGCTCGTGCGGGATCTCGTCGAGCCGGTTGGCGACCAGCCGCTTGATCTCGTCGTCCGGGAAGGCCGGCGCCCGCAGCGCCTCGGCGAGCAGGTCCAGCGCCTTGTCCAGCCGGGACGCGGGCACTTCGAGGGAGACCCGCACCCCCGGGTGGTCGGCGTGCGCGTCGAGCGTCGCGCCGCAGCGCTCCAGCTCGGCGGCGAACTCCTCGGCGGAGTGCTGGTCGGTGCCCTCCGACAGCGCCCTGGCCATGATGGTGGCCACGCCGTCGAGGTCCTTCGGCTCAGCGGCCAGCGGGGCCGCGAGCAGCACCTCGACCGCGACGACCTGCTGGCCGGGGCGGTGGCTGGTGAGCAGGGTCAGGCCGTTGGCCAGGGTGCCCCGCTCGGGCGCGGGGAACGCCCACGGCTTGGGCTCCCCGGCCTGCGGCTGCGGGTGGAACGTCATGGTGGCGGCGGTGTCGCTCATGCCTCGGCACCTTCTCCCTGCTCGTCCTGCTGGTTCCGCTCGTCCTGGTCGTCGTCCTGGTCGTCGTCCTGCTCGGCGGCCGCGGTGGGCTCGTAGACGAGGACGGCCCGGTTGTCCGGGCGCAGCCGCGCCGCGGCGACCGCCTTGACCTCTTCCGCGGTCACGTCCAGCACCCGCTGCACCGCGGTGAGGGCGAGCTGCGGGTCGCCGAACAGCACGGCGAAGCGGCACAGTTCGTCGGCGCGGCCGGCCACCGTGGCGAGCCGGTCCAGCCACTCGCGCTCCAGCTGGGCCTGCGCCCGCTCCATCTCCTCGGCGGTGGGGCCCTGTTCGGCGAAACGGGCCAGTTCCTCGTCGACGGCCGCCTCGATGGCGGCCAGCTCGACACCGCTGGACGCCTTGACGTCCAGCCAGCCGAGCGAGGGCGCCCCCGCCAGCCGCAGCAGGCCGAACCCGGCGGTGACGGCGGAACGGTCCCGCCGTACCAGCCGGTTGTGCAGCCGGGAGGACTCGCCGCCGCCCAGCACCGTCAACGCCAGGTCGGCAGCATCACTCTCACGGGTGCCGTCCTGGGGCAGCCGGTAGGCCGCCATCAGGGCGCGGGAGGGCACGTCCTCCTCGATCACCTCCCGGACGTTCTCGCCGACCACGTCGGGCAGCGAGCCGTCGCGCGGCTCGGGCTTGCCGTTGTGCGCGGGGATGGTGCCGAAGTACCGCTCGATCCAGCCGAGGGTCTGCTCCGGGTCGATGTCGCCGACCACGGACAGCACCGCGTTGCCGGGCGCGTAGTACGTGCGGAAGAAGGCGCGGGCGTCCTCCAGGGAGGCCGCGTCGAGGTCGGCCATCGAGCCGATCGGCGTGTGGTGGTACGGGTGGCCGTCGGGGAAGGCGAGCGCGCTGAGCCGTTCGAAGGCAGTGCCGTAGGGCACGTTGTCGTACCGCTGGCGGCGCTCGTTCTTCACCACGTCCCGCTGGTTGTCCAGGCTCTCCTGGTCCAGTGCGGTCAGCAGGCTGCCCATGCGGTCGGCCTCCAGCCACAGGGCCAGTTCGAGCTGGTGGGCGGGCATCGTCTCGAAGTAGTTGGTGCGCTCGAAGCTGGTGGTGCCGTTGAGCGAACCGCCCGCGCCCTGGACGAGTTCGAAGTGCCCGTTGCCCTTGACGCTGGCGGAGCCCTGGAACATCAGGTGCTCGAAGAGGTGGGCGAGACCGGTGCGGCCCTCGACCTCATGGCGTGAACCGACGTCGTACCAGAGGCATACCGCGGCGACCGGCGTGAGGTGGTCCTCGGAGAGCACCACTCGCAGGCCGTTCGCCAAGCGGTGCTCGGTGGCTGTCAGGCCGCTGGAGTGTGCCTCCGGCGTGGCCGTGTGACCCATGGGCAAGCTGTCCTTCCGGTCGCTGCTGCGTGACTGCGTAGAGTGCTGCCACTCTAGGCAAGCGTGCCCGCGCCGCGCGAAGTTCCCGCCCGGAACGCGCTCGTGCCGGGTCGCGGTCGGTGTTGTCGGTGCCGCGGTCCACAATGGACCGCGCCGCATCGCGGCGTACGCCCGCCGCCCGTGCACGACCGCGAGGCACGCGGGCGGACGTTTGACGAGCAGGCACACGCAGGACGGACGCACGACCCAGGCACGACCGAGGCACGACCGAGGCACGACAGACGCAGCACCGAAGCGGGACCGCGGCACGACTCACGCGGCACCGCGGCACGACAGACACAGGACCGCAGCACCGCAGCACCGCAGCAGCACGCAAGGCACACGCAACGCACCCGAAGGCACCACGCAAGGCAAAGGAGCGCCGCCGAGATGGCCCGCCGCACGACGAAGAGCCCGCCCCCGGACGACGACTTCGAGGAGCGCATCCTCGACATCGACGTCGTGGACGAGATGAAGGGCTCCTACCTTGAGTACGCCTACTCGGTGATCTACGCCCGCGCGCTGCCCGACGCCCGTGACGGCATGAAGCCGGTGCACCGCCGCATCGTCTACCAGATGAACGAGATGGGCCTGCGCCCCGAGCGCGGCTTCGTCAAGTGCGCCCGTGTGGTCGGCGAGGTGATGGGCAAGCTGCACCCGCACGGCGACGCGTCGATCTACGACGCGATGGTCCGGATGGCGCAGCCCTTCTCGCAGCGCCTGCCGCTGGTCGACGGGCACGGCAACTTCGGCTCGCTGGACGACATGCCGGCCGCGATGCGCTACACCGAGGCGCGCATGTCGGGCCCGGCCCAGCTCATGGTCGAGTCGATCGACGAGGACACCGTCGACTTCGCGCCCAACTACGACGGCCAGGAGCAGGAACCCGACGTCCTGCCGGCCGCCTACCCGAACCTGCTGGTCAACGGCTCGTCCGGGATCGCGGTCGGCATGGCCACGAACATGCCGCCGCACAACCTGGGCGAGGTCGTCGCCGCCGCCCGGCACCTGATCCGGTACCCGAACGCGGACCTCGACGCGCTGATGCGCCACGTCCCCGGTCCCGACCTGCCCACCGGCGGCCGGATCATCGGGCTGTCCGGCATCCGCGACGCGTACGAGACCGGCCGCGGCACCTTCAAGATCCGTGCCACCGTCGCGGTGGAGGACGTCACCCCGCGCCGCAAGGGCCTGGTCGTCACCGAACTGCCCTTCACCGTCGGGCCCGAGAAGGTCATCGCCAAGATCAAGGACATGGTCGGCGCGAAGAAGCTCCAGGGCATCGCCGACGTCAAGGACCTCACCGACCGCGAGCACGGCCTGCGGCTGGTCATCGAGATCAAGAACGGCTTCAACCCCGAGGCCGTGCTCGAACAGCTCTACAAGCTGACGCCGATGGAGGACTCCTTCGGCATCAACAACGTGGCCCTGGTGGACGGCCAGCCGCTCACCCTCGGCCTCAAGGAGCTGCTGGAGGTCTACGTCGACCACCGCTTCACGGTGGTGCGGCGGCGCTGCGAGTTCCGGCGCACCAAGCGCCGCGACCGGCTGCACCTGGTGGACGGCCTGCTGGTGGCGCTCGTCGACATCGACGAGGTCATCTCCATCATCCGGTCCAGCGACAACGCGGCGCAGGCCAAGGAACGGCTGATGGACCGGTTCGGCCTGTCCGACATCCAGACCCAGTACATCCTCGACACCCCGCTGCGCCGGCTGACCCGCTTCGACCGGATCGAGCTGGAGGCCGAACGCGACCGGCTCAACGAGGAGATCGCCGAGCTGACCCGCATCCTGGAGTCGGACGCGGAACTGCGCAAGCTGGTGTCGGCGGAGCTGGCCGCGGTCGCGAAGAAGTACGGCACCGAACGGCGCACCGTGCTGCTGGAGTCGGCGGGCGCGCCGGCCGCCGCGGTGCCGCTCGAGGTCGCCGACGACCCGTGCCGGGTGCTGCTCTCCTCGACCGGGCTGCTGGCCCGCACCGGGGTGGGCGAGCCGCTCACCGACGGCTCGGGCAAGCGGGCCAAGCACGACGTGATCCTGTCGGCGGTGCCGACCACCGCGCGCTCCGACCTCGGCGTCGTGACCTCGACCGGGCGGCTGCTGCGGCTGACCGTCATCGACCTGCCGATGCTGCCGGACACCGCGGGCCCGCCGTCGCTGGCCGGCGGGGCGCCGCTGACGGAGTTCCTCGCGCTCGACGACGGGGAACGGGCGCTGTGCCTGACCACGCTCGACGAGTCCTCGCCCGGGCTGGCGCTCGGCACCGCGCAGGGGGTGGTCAAGCGGGTCGTGCCGGACTACCCGTCGAACAAGGACGACCTGGAGGTCATCACCCTCAAGGAGGGCGACGTGATCGTCGGCGCGGTGGAGTTGCGCACCGGCGAGGAGGATCTGGTCTTCATCACCGACGACGCCCAACTGCTGCGCTACCCGGCCGCCCAGGTGCGTCCGCAGGGCCGCCCGGCGGGCGGCATGGCCGGCATCAAGCTCGCGGACGGCGCCCAGGTGATCTCCTTCACCGCGGTGGACCCGGCCGTGGACGCGGTGGTCTTCACCGTGGCCCGTTCCGAGGGCACCCTGGACGGCGCCGGCGAGGGCACCGCGAAGCTGACGCCGTTCGACCAGTACCCGCGCAAGGGCCGGGCCACCGGCGGGGTGCGCTGCCAGCGCTTCCTGCGGGGCGAGAGCGGGCTGTCGCTCGCCTGGGCAGGCCCCGCCCCCGCCCGCGCGGCCACCTCGACGGGCGCGCCCGCCGAACTCCCGCCGAAGGACCCGCGCCGCGACGGCTCCGGTGTCCCGCTGGCGAAGCCGGTCACGTCCATCGCGGGCCCGGCCTGACGGAAGTCCCGCGCCCGGGCCCCCACGAGGCCCGGGTGCGGAAGCGGGTGCAAGTGCGGAAGCGGGCGGGCGCGGGTACGGGTACGGGTACGGGTACGGAAGCGGGCGCGGGCGCGGACCTACGGCTACGGGGTCCGGCGGTACGCGTACGGGTCCGCCCCGCCGGGCGCACTAGGCTCGGCGGGGTGAGCCTCTGCACGCGTGCCTCGATCGAACTCGCCGAACCGGTGGCCGCCACCGCGGCGACCGCACGGACCTGGCTGCTGATCGAGCAGCCGGGTCCGTGGGGAGCCAAGGCCCTTCGGTCCAGCCACCTCGACCCGGCGCTCGGCCGCGAACTGGAACGCCTCGCCGACGGCACCGGCGTCCGGCTCGGCCTCATCCGCCGCCCTGGCCGGCACGCCGACACCCATCAGCCGCACCGCCGCCAAGTGATCGCCGCCCACACCGCGCCCGACCGCTCATGGATTCGCACCGCCGCCCTCGCCGATCCCGCAGAACTGGCCACCCTGGACTTCCCGGCCCTCGGCGCCGGCCACCCCGCCGACTTCGGCATCCGCTACGACGGCCCACCCATCGCCCTCATCTGCACCAACGGCACCCGCGACCGCTGTTGCGCCCTCCACGGCCGCCCGCTCGCGGCCGAACTCGCCACCGACGGCGGCCTCGACGTCTGGGAGACCACGCACCTCGGTGGCCACCGCTTCGCCCCGACCATGCTGGTCCTCCCGCACGGCTACTCCTACGGCCGGCTCGACGCCGCCACCGCCAAGGACGCGCTCAGCGCCGCGCACTCCGGCCGGGTCGCCCTCGATGGCTGCCGCGGCCGCTCCACCTGGTCCCGGCCCGGCCAGGCGGCCGAGTTGGCGGTCCGCGCCCTGATCGACGAGGACCGCGCGGCAGCGCTGACCGTGCGCGGCACCGACCCCGTCGAGCCGGAACCCGTATCCGGCTCCGGCCCCGACGCACGAACCGCCTGGACCGTACACGTCCACCACACCGACGGGCGGGCCTGGCGGGTCCTGGTCGCCCAGCACGCCGCCACTCCCCCGCGTCCGGAGAGCTGCGGCGCCGCGCTCGGCACCCCGGCCCGCATGGACGTCGAATCCGTCGAACCGATCGACCCCGCCGTAGCCGTACCCGGAGGCTGACGCCGGCCCCCGCGGCTCCCTGCACCAGCCCTCCGGCCGGCTACACCGCGCCCGCTCCCGTCAGCGACCGCACCTCCGTCTCCGCGAACGCCGCCTCATCCGCGGGCTCCCGGGTCAGCACCGTGCCCAGCCAGCCGGCGAAGAAGCCCAGCGGGATCGAGACCAGCCCCGGGTTCTCCAACGGGAAGACGTGGAAGTCCACCCCGGGGAAGAGCGAGTCGGCCTGCCCGGACGTCACCGGAGACAGCACCACCAAGGTCAGTGCCGGAACCAGTCCGCCGTAGATCGACCACACCGCGCCCTTGGTGGTGAACCGCCGCCAGAACAGCGAGTACAGCAACGAGGGAAGGTTCGCCGACGCCGCCACCGCGAACGCCAACCCGACCAGGAACGCGATGTTCTGATCCTGCGCCAGCAGGCTCAGCGCGATCGCCACCGCACCGATCCCGACCGCCGCGAACCGCGCCACCCGTACCTCGTCCTCCTCCATGTGCCCGCCGGGATTGCCCGCGTCACGCCTGGCCGCATGGCGGGGCCTGCGCCGCACCGTCGCATACAGGTCGTGCGCCACCGACGCCGACGACGCCAGCGTGATGCCCGCCACCACCGCCAGGATCGTCGCGAACGCCACCGACCCCACCACGGCGAACAGCACCGCGCCGCCGGTCGTGCCCGATCCGCCGCCCAGCGCCTCCGCGAGCAGGGGCACCGCCGTGTTGCCCGCCTCGTTCGACGTCCGCACCGTGTCCGAACCGACCATCGCCGCCGCCCCGAAGCCCAGCACGATCGTCATCAGGTAGAACGCCCCGATCAGCCCGATCGCCCACACCACCGACCGCCGCGCCGAACGCGCCGTCGGCACCGTGTAGAACCGCGACAGGATGTGCGGCAGCCCGGCCGTGCCCAGCACCAGCGCCAGCCCCAGGCTGATGAAGTCCAGCCGCGACGTGCCGCTCGCGCCGTACTTCAGCCCCGGCGCGAGAAACGCGTCACCCTGCCCGCTGCCCGTCACCGCCGACCGCAGCAACCAGTCCACGTTTCCATGGAACTTGACCAGCACCATCACCGTCAGCGCCACCGTCCCGCCCATCAGCAGCACGGTCTTCACGATCTGAATCCACGTGGTCGCCCGCATCCCGCCGAACGACACATAGACCACCATCAGCGCCCCGACCCCGATCACCGTCCAGGTCCTGGCCGACCCGGTCCCGCCGAGCAGCAGCCCGACCAGACTGCCCGCGCCGACCATCTGCGCCACCAGGTACAGGATCGACACCGTCACCGACGCCGTCCCCGCCGCGATCCGCACCGGCCGGTGCCGCATCCGCGCCGACAGCACATCCGCCAGCGTGTACCGCCCGACGTTCCGCACCAGCTCGGCGACGAGCATCAGCACGATCAGCCACGCCACGAAGAACCCGACCGAGTACAGCAGCCCGTCGTACCCGAACAGCGCGATCAGCCCGGAGATGCCGAGGAACGACGCCGCCGACATGTAGTCCCCGGCGATCGCGAAGCCGTTCTCCGCCGGAGTGAACAGCCGCCCGCCGGCGAAGAACTCCTCCGACGAGGTGCGCCGCCGCCCCGCCCACGCCGTGATCGCCAGCGTCACCGACACGAACACCGTGAACAGGACGATCGCCAGCCCCTGGTGATCCCCGGTCCCGTCCGCCAGAAACGCCACGCCCGTCGGCTGTCCCGCCGGCCGACTCGTCAACTGCCCTGTCACCGCACCCGCTCCTGCCCGGTCCTGGTGGCCAACGTCCACCGGAGGTCCAGTGCCGCCCGGTCCCGCCGCAGCCGCGCGTGCCGCGCATACGCCCACGTCAGGAGGAAAGTCGTCGCGAACTGCGCCAGCCCCGCGACCATCGCCACATTCAGCTCACCCGCCACCCGCCGGGCCATCAGCCCCGGCGCGGTGGTCGCCGCCACCACGTAGACCAGGTACCAGGTGACAAACGCCGCCACCGCCGGAAACGCGAACCCCCGGTAGCTGTCCCGCACTTCCCCGAACGTCGCGCTGCGCTGGACCTCCACGTACACCGCCGCCCGGATCGCCGCCTCGTCCTCGCGAGGCGCCCCTGGCACCTCCGCGGGCGCCTCGGCCTGTTCTCTGTCCGCGCCCGGACCGGCATCCGGCTCCGGCAGCCACTGCCGTGCCACCGCGGTCTGCCGCCACGGGCTGTCCACCCCCAGCGTCCCCGGGTCTCCCCCGCCGTGCTCGTCCACCGAACTCTCCTCGATCCACCGGCCGGTCGGCCGTGCGGCCAATCATGGACAGAGCGGGAAGATCCAGGCCCAACAAGCCGAAACCTTCACACCATCAGGTGATCCCGTGCCGGTAGGCGTATCCCACGGCCTGAGCCCGATCGCGTGCCCCGGTCTTGGCAAACAGGTTGTTGATGTGCGTCTTTACGGTGGCCATGCTCACGTGCAGCCGCTCGGTGATCTCCGCGTTGGACAACCCCTCCGCCACCAGTGCCAACACCTCCGCCTCCCGTATCGTCAGCCCGTCGGGCAACTCCTCTCCCTCCTGCCGCACCGGGCCCGCCGCCGCGCGCTCACCCTGCGCCAGCACATCCAGCACCCGGCGCTGCACCGCCGACGACAACCCCGCCCGGCCCGCCGTCACATCGGCGATGGCCCGGGCGATCTCCTCCCCGCCCGCGTCCTTCGTCAGATACCCCCGCGCCCCGGCCCGCAGCGCCGGGAACAACGAGTCGTCGTCCGCGTACGTCGTCAGCACCACCACCTGCGTGCCCGGGTGCTGCGCCCGAATCCGCCGGGTCGCCTCCACCCCGTCGCAGCGGGGCATCCGCAGATCCATCAGCACCACGTCCGGCCGCTGCTCCGCCACCAGCCGCACCGCCTCCTCTCCATCTCCTGCCGCTCCCACCACGTCGATCCCGGGGAGCAGCCCCAGCAACATCACGATTCCTTCGCGCACCACCGTCTGGTCGTCCGCGACCACCACCCGCGTCACGCGGGCACCCGCAAGCGCACCACGAAGCCCTCCTCTGCCGGTCCGGCGTCCAACGCGCCGCCCAGCAGTTCGGCGCGCTCCCGCATCCCTCGAAGACCGTAGCCCGATCCGGAGACCCCCAAAGAGTTATCCACAGGCGATCGGCCGCCGAAGTCGCGGAACTCCAACTCCACCTCCTTCGGCCGGTACTCCAGGCGGAGCACGACTTCCGCTCCCGGCGCGTGCTTGCGCACGTTCGTCATCGCCTCCTGCGCGACTCTCCGCACCGCGAGCCCGGCCTCCGCCGGCAGTTGCCGCGGCTCCCCGTCCACCTCCAACCGTGCTCCCTCCGACGCCACCAGTTCCCGCAGGAACTCCTCCACCGGCGCCATGTCCCCGCGCAGCGCGGACAGCGCCTGCCTCGTCTCGGCCAGCCCTTCCCGCGCCATCCGCCGGGCCGCCACCACCCGCTCCAGCACCACCTCCCGGTCCACCCCCCGCTCGACCAGCAGCCGGGTGGCCTCCAAGTGGACGGCCTGCGCGGACAGGCTGTGCGCGAGCACGTCATGGATCTCCCGGGCGATCCTGGCCCGCTCGGCGAGCGCCGCCGTCTCCGCCTCGGCCTTCCGCGCGGCCCGCTCCTGGACGAGCAGCCGATGGGTGTTACCGCGCGCCTCCGCGTCCAACCGCACGGTGTAGCCCGCGAGCGACAGTCCGAGCGCGGTCAGCGTCGTCACCAGCCAGTTGTCACCGCTGTCGAACAGCGCGAAGACCGTCAACGCGACCGCCGCCACCGCAAGCCCCACGGCCAGCGGCAGCCGCTCCAGCGCCAGCACCGCGCAGCCACACCACAGCATCACCGCGGGAAGAGTCGCGTCCAGGCCCGCCGCGATGGCGCCCCCTGCCACCAGCAGCGCGAGCATGCCCAGCGCCGGCCACAGCCGGTGCCGCAGCGTGGTCCGGAAGTAGCACCACACCACCCCGTACAGGACCAGCACCCCAAGGCACGCGCCCAGGGTCGCCCAAGGGCTCAGTTCGCCTCTGGCGATGATCCCCCACATCGAGGCGGCCGTCAGCACCAGCCGGATGCCCCGCCCGATCCTGCGCCGGGCCCGTGGCCGAATCTCACGGGACAGCGCCTCCTGAGAGGGCCAGGACGTCCAGGTGCTCATGAGACCGTACGGTACGACGGCCCCAGGCTCTGGGCTCGCCAGAAGAGCACCCCGCTGCGTATGAGCAGTGTCGCGGCGACCGCGAGCAGCACCGAGGACGAGCTCTGGTGCACGCCCACCGCGGACGCGACCGCGTAGAGCCCCACGCGCACGGCTATGCCCAGCACCCATACCGCCAGGGTCGCCTTGGTGCCCTTCGCCATCACCCGGCCGTCGGACTCGGTCCACAGCTGGGTGGTCGTGGCCCAGACGATCCCCATCACGGCACCGACCACCAACTCCGCGGCGAGCAGGGTCACGGCGGCATGCTCATGTTGCCCGTCGATCAGGCCGCCTCCGTCCCGTATCGCCAACACGAGCAGAACAGCGGGCATGAGCCACCACCGGCCGCCCGCGACGGCACGGGGCCTGAGCTGGCGGGCGAGCACCACCCCGATGACCGCGAGGATCACCAGCGCGTTGACCAGACCGGACATGGCAGTTGCCTCCGAAGGGCGATTCGACGATGGGCTATGTCCTCGAATCTACGGAAATCCACTGGTCAGCGGATCAAGCCGTGGGTTGAAAAACGTTCTCCACCCGGGGGTGGAGAAGGGGCCGGCCCGGGTTGAGCCCAGCCGGCGGCCGAGCCGTTCGAGCGGGTCCGACGCGGCCTCGCACGCGCCTCACCGCGCGGGTGCGCCGGCGGGACAGGATCACAGCCATGCTCCTGAGACTGGGCGCCTCCCAGGAGCGGACGGACGCGGAGTTCGCCGCCGTCCTGACCGCACTGGGCGCGAAACTCGGCAACGCAGCCGCCGAGGGCCCCGGCTGCTGGGGCAAGGACCTGTCCTACGCGACCACGCGCGCCCGCCCGCTCCCGCGTTGACGGGGAGCGGGCGGGCGCGTGTGCCGGATGGCGGGAGGCTCGTACGGCCGCGGGTCAGACGTCGATCCGCGCGCGGTCCAGGGTCGAGGCGGAACTGGAGATGAACTCCTTGCGCGGCGCGACCTCGTTGCCCATCAGGAGGTCGAACGCCTGCTCCGCGGCTTCGAGATCGCTGATGTTGATCCGGCGCAGGGTGCGGTGGCGCGGGTCCATCGTGGTCTCGGCCAGCTGATTGGCGTCCATCTCGCCGAGGCCCTTGTAGCGCTGGATGCTGTCCTTGTAGCGGACGTTGCGCCGGTTGAGGTCCTGGAGGGTCTGGCGCAGTTCGGCGTCGGAGTAGGTGTACAGGTACTTGTCCTGCCCCTTCTTGGGCTGGACGAGCTCGATCCGGTGCAGCGGGGGGACGGCGGAGAAGACCCGGCCCTCCTCGACCATGGCGCGCATGTAGCGCTGGAAGAGGGTCAGCAGCAGGCAGCGGATGTGGGCGCCGTCGACATCGGCGTCGGCCAGGAAGATCACCTTGCCGTAGCGCGCCTGGTCGATGTCGAAGGTGCGCCCGGAGCCGGCTCCTATCACCTGGATGATCGCCCCGCACTCGGCGTTCTTGAGCATGTCCGAGACGGAGGACTTCTGCACGTTGAGGATCTTGCCGCGGATCGGCAGGAGCGCCTGGAACTCGGAGTTGCGCGCCAGCTTGGCGGTGCCGAGCGCCGAGTCGCCCTCGACGATGAACAGTTCGCTGCGCTCGACGTTGTCGCTGCGGCAGTCGGCGAGCTTGGCGGGCAGCGAGGAGGTCTCCAGCGCGGTCTTCCTGCGCTGCGCCTCCTTGTGCTGGCGGGCGGCGATCCGGGTCCTGGCCGCGGCGACGGCCTTCTCCAGGACGGCCCGGGCCTGGCCCTTGGTGTCGCGCCGGGTGGAGGTCAGGAAGTCCTTGAGCTCCTTGGTCACCACGGCGGCCACGATCCGGTTCGCCGCCGAGGTGCCCAGCACCTCCTTGGTCTGCCCCTCGAACTGCGGCTCGGCCAGCCGGACGGTGACCACCGCCGTCAGCCCCTCCATCGCGTCGTCCTTGACGATGTCGTCCTCGGCGACGCGCAGCAGTTTGGTGGCGCGCAGCACCTCGTTGACCGTCTTGGCGACCGAGCGCTCGAATCCGGTCACATGGGTGCCGCCCTTGGGCGTCGCGATGATGTTCACGAACGACTTGAGCGAGGTGTCGTAACCGGTGCCCCAGCGCAGGGCGATGTCGACACCGAGTTCGCGGGTGACCTCGGTGGGGGTCATGTGCCCGCGGTCGTCGAGTACGGGGACGGTCTCCTTGAAGGTGCCGCTGCCGGTCAGCCGCTGCACGTCGCAGATCGGCTTGTCGGGGGCGAGGTACTCGCAGAACTCGCTGATGCCGCCGTCGTAGTGGAAGACGTCCTCGACCGGCTTGTCCTCCTCGATGCCGCGCTCGTCGCGCACCACGATGGTCAGGCCGGGGACGAGGAACGCGGTCTGCCGGGCGCGCTGGTGGAGGTTGTCCAGGGAGAGCTTGGCGTCCTTGAGGAAGATCTGCCGGTCGGCCCAGTACCGCACCCTGGTGCCGGTGCGGGTGCGCGGGATCTTCTTGGTGCGGGTCACGCCGCTGGCCGGCTCGAAGGGCGCGTCGGGGCCGGACTCGGTGAAGATCCCGGGGACACCGCGGCGGAAGCTGATGCTGTGGGTGTGGCCGCCGCGGTCCACTTCGACGTCCAGGCGCGCGGACAGCGCGTTGACCACCGAGGCGCCGACGCCGTGCAGACCGCCGGAGGCGGCGTAGGAGCCGCCGCCGAACTTGCCGCCGGCGTGCAGCTTGGTCATGACGACCTCGACACCGGACAGGCCCGTCTTGGGCTCGACGTCGACCGGGATGCCGCGGCCGTTGTCCCGCACCTCGATGGACCCGTCGGAGTGCAGCACGACCTCGATCCTGTCGCCGTGGCCGCCCAGCGCCTCATCGACGGAGTTGTCGATGATCTCCCAGACGCAGTGCATCAGTCCGCGACTGTCGGTCGAGCCGATGTACATACCGGGTCGCTTGCGGACAGCCTCGAGACCTTCGAGGACGAGGAGGTGCCGCGCGGTGTAATTGGAACCGTCACGATCTGCGCCCGTCAGCAGCGCGGCGGGCGGCACGGATGTTTCGGCGGTCACGCGGGCAGCTCCTCGGTCAAGATATTCAGCCGTGTCGGTGAGAGGGTACCGATGCGGGGCAGGTGGACACTGCCGCGACCCGGCATCTGGATGGTTCATCCTAGTCCTCGTCGAGCAGGCGTTCGATAACCCGCGCGAGTGATACACATGTCACGTTCCCAAAGAGGCATGAACCATTTAGGCTCCGGGCACGTCCTCTCCAACAACCCGGTTGCCAGCCGGGGGGCGATCCGGACAACAGCTCCACACCCGACATCCGCCGCAATTGACTCCTATTCGCCGCCAATCGGTAACACCCGGTCACACCGAGGACGGTTCCGAGAAAAAGCCGTCAGCGGGAACGTTTTCGGCCTGGTTGGATGTTGACCCTGGTACGACAGCTCGTCGAGCTAGAGAAGAGGCGACGTGACTACTGTTCTGACCCCCGCGAGTCCGCTGACAGCGGGCGACCGCTGCGACCGTTGCGGCGCTCAGGCCTACCTGCGTGTCGTGCTCATCAGCGGCGGAGAGCTGCTCTTCTGCGCGCACCATGGCCGCAAGTTCGAGCCCGAACTGAAGAAGATCGCAGCCGAGATACAGGACGAGACCGGTCGGCTGAACGAGACCCCGGCGTCGACGGGAGACGACGAGCGCTGAGCCTTCAGACCAGCGACGAGTTCGGAGCCGCGGGCGGACGGACCCCTTGAGGGGGTGTCCGCCCGCGGGTTTTCCCGGGCCGCCGTCAGGTCCCAGACCCAGCCGGTACATCTCAGGCCGACCGGTACACCCCCGGACCCATCGGGCGTCCACCAGGGCCGTCGGTTCGCCGACGGTCCGTGTGGCGCGCCGCGACGGGCCATCGATTCCCTGCGCCGCGCTGCGTCACATGTGCTGTGCGATCAGCGCCTCCATCGCGGACACCCGCGTGTACACACCCGGGTAGTCCGCCATCGCGCAGCCGTTCCCCCATGACACCAGGCCGACCAGCCGGCCGGCGACGACCAGCGGACCGCCGCTGTCGCCCTGGCATGCGTCGTGCCCGCCCTGCTGCGCGCCCGCGCACATCATCGACGCGGGCACATAGCTGCCGACGCTACCGCCCGGGTACGCCTGCTCACACACCGAGTCGGCGAAGACCGTGACGTTCGCGGTACGCAGCGCGGACGCGTAGTCACCACTGCCGGTGGTGTCCCCCCAGCCGTAGACCTGGGCCTGGGTGCCCGGGCGGTAGGAATCCGTGTCCGAGGGTTCGGCCATCGGGATTGCCGCGCCGTCGGGCAGCGGCTCCGCCAGCGTGATCACCGCGACGTCGTTAGCGTTGGTGGTCTGGTCGAAGTCCGGGTTCACCCACACCTTGGAGAGCCGGAGCTCCTCGCCGCTGTCACTGGTCAGGTCGGTGCGGTCCGCGATGACCCTGAGATCCGGCAACTGCTGCCAGTCGGACACGCCCAGCGCCTCCTTGCCGAAGCAGTGCGCGGCGGTGACCACCGTGCGGGCCCCGACGGCCACGCCGCCGCAAAACTGGCCGGAACGGTCGTCGCCGAAGCGGGAGCGGCTGGACAGGGCCACCACCCAGGGCTCCTGCTGGGTCGTGGTCGGGGTACCGCCCACGACGACCTCATGGGCCGCTGCCGGGGTGGCGGGCAGCGCCAGCGGCACCACCAGAGCCGGCAGCAGCGCGACTATCGCCGCGATGACGGTACGGACACTGAAACGCATACGGCCTCCTGACCCTGTGAATCACTCTGCATACCCAGAGTCATCGACAGGTCAGGAGGCCGCATCCGCAGAGGCAACCGTCCCTGGACCGCCCCAGGCGCCGGTTCAGCGCCGGGGGCAGGCCGGGTCGGGGGGCGTCAGTCCAGGTAGTCCCGCAGGACCTGGGACCGCGACGGGTGGCGCAGCTTGGACATCGTCTTCGACTCGATCTGGCGGATGCGCTCGCGCGTCACTCCGTAGACCTTGCCGATCTCGTCCAGCGTCTTGGGCTGCCCGTCGGTGAGGCCGAAGCGCATGGAGACCACGCCCGCCTCGCGCTCCGACAGGGTGTCCAGGACCGAGTGGAGCTGCTCCTGGAGGAGGGTGAAGCTCACCGCGTCGGCGGGCACGACGGCCTCGGAGTCCTCGATCAGGTCACCGAACTCGCTGTCGCCGTCCTCGCCGAGCGGGGTGTGCAGCGAGATGGGCTCACGGCCGTACTTCTGGACCTCGATGACCTTCTCGGGGGTCATGTCGAGTTCCTTGGCCAGCTCCTCCGGGGTGGGCTCGCGGCCCAGGTCCTGGAGCATCTGGCGCTGGACGCGGGCCAGCTTGTTGATGACCTCGACCATGTGCACCGGGATACGGATGGTGCGGGCCTGGTCGGCCATGGCACGGGTGATCGCCTGACGAATCCACCAGGTCGCGTAGGTGGAGAACTTGAAGCCCTTGGTGTAGTCGAACTTCTCGACCGCACGGATCAGGCCGAGGTTGCCCTCCTGGATCAGGTCGAGGAAGAGCATGCCGCGGCCGGTGTAGCGCTTGGCCAGCGAGACCACGAGGCGGAGGTTGGCCTCCAGCAGGTGGTTCTTCGCCCAGCGACCGTCCTCGGCGATGATCTCCAGCTCGCGCTTGAGCTTGGGCGCGAGCTTGTCGGCCGCCGCGAGCTTGTCCTCGGCGAACAGACCGGCCTCGATCCGCTTGGCGAGCTCGACCTCCTGCTCGGCGTTGAGCAGCGGGACCTTGCCGATCTGCTTCAGGTAGTCCTTGACCGGGTCGGCGGTGGCGCCGGCGACGGCGACCTGCTGGGCAGGCGCGTCGTCCTCGTCGTCGTCGGAGAGCACGAAGCTCTCGGACTCCGGCTTCTCGGCATCCTCTTCGCCGCCCTTGCCGGGCGCGGCGTCCTCGATCGACTCGTCCGTCTCGGCGTCGTCGCCCGAGGACTTCTTCGTCGTCGCCTTCTTCGCCGGGGCCTTCTTGGCAGCCGTCTTCTTGGCCGCGGTCTTCTTCGCGGGCGCCTTCTTGGCTGGGTTCTCCGCCTCCACCGATGGCTCCACCGTGGTCTCGGCCTCGGTCACCGCCTCCGGGGCGGGGGCCTTGGGCGCTACGGTCTTCTTGGCTGGGGCCGCCGTCTTGGTGGCGACCGTCTTGGTGGCAGTACGTTTCGCCGGGCTCTTGGCTGCGACGCTCTTACGGGTGCGCTTGGGCGCCTCTGCGGCGGTCACCATCAGCGTCACACCCTCCTCGTCGAGGACCTGGTTGAGGCTGCGCAGAACGTTCTTCCACTGGGTTGCCGGAATCTGGTCCGCTTCGAACGCCCGACGCACATCGTCGCCGGCGATCTGGCCCTGGGCCTTACCCTGCTCGATGAGCGCCATCAGAGACTCGGATTCGGCGATCTCGGACGGGAGCGTACGGGATGTGCTGGCCGACACGAACAACCTCTCGGAACGATGGGAACGACTGAGTGGTACCGCACAGCGACTCGGCATCAGTCCTGACGCCGAATATTCGGTTGAACATTGCGTGTGCGGCGGCCACCTCTTAAGTCATCGCACTGCCTCGCCAAGCGTTACGCCAAGCTTACGTGGCCCGAGTCACACCCCATAACGTACTGATACATACCAGAACCGGGCATCTCGCACACATGGGGCCGCCGCCGACCCCCGGATCGGGGTCCGCGGCGGCTCCCGGGGCGATCAGTTCTTCTCGCGGGGCGCCGGGACCACGTGGTCGGCGGCGGGCGCCGCTGCCGGCTCGGACGGCGCGGCCAGCAGCTGGCGCATGGCCGCCTCGGCGGTGCCGCCGTCACCTTCGGCCAGCGCCTCCACGATCCGGTGGTGCAGGCCGACCGAGGTGTCCCCCGGACGCTCGCAGCCGGTGGCCAGGCCGCCGGAGACGTGCAGGGCGGCCGACACGATGCCGGACAGGTGCTCCAGCATCCGGTTGCCCGCGACCTGGAGCACCAGGGTGTGGAACTCGGCGTCCGCCCGGCTGAAGGTGAGCGAGTCGCCCTGGGCGCTGGCGTGGGCCATGATCTCGGCCATGTCCGCCAGCCGCTGCTGGACGTCCTCGCGGCCGTGGCCGGCCGCCAGCCGGGCGGCGACCGGCTCGATGGTCGCGCGCAGTTCGAGCAGTTCGCGGCGCTGGTCGTCGCGCTGCGGACCGAAGGCGCGCCACTCGATGATGTCGGGGTCGAGCAGGTTCCAGTCACTGACCGGGCGGACCCGGGTGCCGACGTTCGGCCGGGCGCTGACGAGGCCCTTGGCCTCGAGCACGCGCAGGGACTCGCGCACCACGGTGCGGGAGACCTCGAAGCGCTGGCCGATCTCCTCGGGGACCAGCGGGCGATCGGCGCCCAGGTCGCCCGAGACGATCATCTGACCGAGCTGCTGGACGAGTTGGCCGTGCAGACCACGGCCGCGGCTGCCTCCGGCGCGGCGGCCGACCCGGCTCATGTCAGGTTCCACGCCTTCCCAGGCGTGGAGCCCGGGGCGTTCGGTGCCGGGGGCATCGGTGTACGGATAGCGATCGAGCTCGCCCGAACCGGCGATACCGGAGTCGGCGGAACGGGCCGCGGTCATCATGGAATGCGCAAGGGTACTCACGCATCCTTTGTCGGCGATGCCGAACCCGGCCTTGAGGGCTTTGCTGAAAAGCACACGAAAGGGTGAGCACTCATCACCTGATAATTGACGTTTTTTCTGGAGGATTCACCCATCCTCGCCAGGGAGCGGCGCACTTGCTCCGGTGGACACGGCAGTTGACCGCCGCTCCTGCCGCCGCCCGCGCAACGCGCTTGCCGTGAAAGCGCCGACCAGCACGGTGAGTGACAACGCCAGCCCCAGGAAAAGGGGTTGGCCGACGAAGCGCAGCGCGCCGCTCACGCCCCCGCCACCCTGGGACACGCCGCTCACCACCGACCACAACGCCTCGCCGGCGTCACCGAGTTCCCTTGCCTGCGGCCCACCGAGCAGCGCACGCACGGCTGGTACGGCGAGCAGCGGCACCGCGAGCACCGCGGACACTCCGAGCGCGGTGGTGCGGAAGACCGCCGCCGCCAGCACCCCGGCCCAGCAGCACCCGACCGCGAGCGCGGCGCAGCCGGCCAGCGCGGCGGGGTGGGCGAGCGGGTCCGGTGCATGACCGCGGGGGACGAGCAGCCTGAGGGTGGCGACGTCGACGGCGGTGGCCGCCGCGGCGAGCAGCAACGCCGTCACCGCACCGACCACGAGTTTGGCGCCGAGCAGGCGGGGGCTGCGGGGCTCGGGGCCATGGCCTGGCCCGAGTGCCGGGTAGCGGAACTCCTGGCCGTAGCTGAGCGCGCCGAGCAGTCCGGCCCCGATCGCCGCCGCGGGCAGCGGTAGTTCAGGCGCCCAGCCCGACAGCATGTGCAGGGCCGAGCTGTGCGCCACTCCGGTCCGGGCGATCAGCACCGCGCCGAGCGCCGAGCACAGCAGCGCGCCGAACACCGCGGGCCAGGGCGTGCGCACGCCGAAGGCGCGACGAGCCTCGTACCCGATCGGGCGGACCGGGCCAGGACGGCGCCCGATGCGTCGCGACCGCCGGGCCTCGGTCCGCTGCCGCGGCACGGCCGCCTCCTCCGGATCGGCCTCGGCCCGGTCCCGGTCGAGCCGGTCGGCACTGGTGTCGGCCAGCTCGTGCAGCAGGATGCCGTGCCGGTAGGCGGTCTCCCCCACCACCGCGGACGTCGTGCCGTACACCGCGATACGACTGCCGCTCGCGGCGACCACCTCGGCGCCGTCGTCGCTGAGCAGTTCGGCCAGCCGTTGGGCGTAGGGCGACCGCACCGCCACGTAAGGACGCAGCCGGCTGCGCGCGAACTGCGCCGCGGCCTCGTCGGCCACCAGCCGGCCGCCGTCCAGCGCGAGCACGCGGTCGGACGTACGGGCCAGCGCGCCGGCGTCCCGGCCGGCGAGCAGGACGGCGCCGCCTTCCGCCGCGTGCCGGCGCACCAGTTCATGGACCCAGGCGGCCTCGCGCGGCAGCAGACCGTGGGCGGGGTCGTCCAGGATCAGGGCGCGCGGACGGGTGAGCAACGCGACGGCGAAGCCCAGCCGGCGGTCCATGCCGAGCGAGTGCGTGTCGAGCCGCTCGTGCGCCACCGCGTCCAGGCCGACCGCCTCGAGGACCTCGTCGGCGCGCGCGAGCGGCAGTCCGTAGGCGGAGCAGAGCATGCGCAGGTGGCCACGGGCACTGCGGCGGGGGTGCCCGGGGACGTCGCCGAGCACGGCACCGATCTCGTGGGCGGGGCGGGCCAGTTCGTGCAGCGGGCGACCGTCGACGAGGGTGGCGCCGCGGCCCGGCTGCACCCCCAGCAGCAGGCGCAGCGCGGTGGACTTGCCCGAGCCGGCCGGTCCGAGCAGGCCGGTCACCTCGCCCTCCCGCACCTCGAAGGTCAGGTCGGCGACGGCAGGCGGGGTGTTGCGACGGGACAAGCTGGTCAGTCCGATGGCCTGGATCACTCCAACACCATAGCGCTGAAATACCCAATAAAACGGACAAAAGCCCCGAAATTACACCTCTGGTCGGAGCATCGGCGGATTGAGCAGCGCCGCACCCCCGGCCCTGAACAACTGTGCCGGGCGCCCGCCCTGACGGGTCGTCGTGCCTCCGGTCGGCACGAGGAAGCCGACCGTCCCGGTCACCTTGCGATGGAAGTTGCGCGGGTCGAGCGCCACCCCCCACACCGCTTCGTACACCCGCCGCAGCTCCCCGACGGTGAACTCGGGAGGGCAGAAGGCCGTGGCCAGCGAGGAGTACTCGATCTTCGACCGGGCCCGCTCGACCCCGTCGGCGAGGATGCGCCCGTGGTCGAAGGCGAGCGGGGCCGCGTCGCCCGGGTGGTCCTGGCCGTTCTCCGCCAGCAGCGTGCCGACCGGTGCCCACCGGGCACTGCGCGCATCGCCGCCGGCGCGAGGCGCCGGCAGGTCCGGCGCGAGCACGAGGTGCGCCACGCTGACCACCCTCATCCTCGGGTCGCGCTGCGGATCGCCATAGGTGGCGAGCTGTTCCAGATGGGCGCCGTTCTGGGCGCGCAGCCCCGTCTCCTCGGCCAACTCGCGGGCCGCCGCCTGCGAGAGGTCCTCGTCGTCGCGGACGAAACCACCAGGCAGCGCCCACCGGCCCTGGAACGGAGGCTCGCCCCTGCGCACCGAGAGCGCGCACAGCGCGTGATGTCGCACCGTGAGCACCACCAGGTCGACGGTGACGGCGAAGGGCGGGAAGGCCGACGGGTCGTAGGGCGACATGACGCGATCTTAGTCGTCTCCCTGACGATAAACAGCCCGATCGACTCTCTTGACGATCAGGTGGTGTCAATTCCCAGCCACCGCCCCTGGCATCCCACTTTCCCCGACCGCCACACGCACCGCCCCGCGGGAGCCCTCATGCGCGCCCCTCGGCGTCCACCTGTCCCGTGCGCCGGAGCGGTACGCGGGTCATGAGGGCGGTCACCGGCGGGTCCGGGCACGGCGGTCCCTCGGCGCGCGAGGGTCGGGACCTCGGCCCGCAGCGCCGGTCGGCCCGCGGCGGGTGGCGGCCCTGCCGAGCACACGCTTGCGCCGTTCCTGGCGCAGGGTGCGCCGCAGCAGCTCAGGGTCCAAGCCCTCGTTGACGGAGGTGTGCAACAGCCGGGCGAACGTGTAGTTCGGATCGAGGTCGAGCGCCATCCGCAGGGCGACGCGGGCCTCGGCCTCGTCCCCCGTCGACCATGCGACCCAACCGGTGAGGGTGAGCGGCGCGACCGCGTGCTCCTGATACGGCCCGACGCAACGGCGAGCCAGCGCCCGCCACAACCGGACGGCCGCGTCCGCCTGCCCGGGCTCCGCCCACTCCGCTGCGCGGTCGCGGGCGGCCTTGTCCTGGAGGCCGAGGATCACGGTGGCCGCCTCGTCGTCGGCCAGCAGCGCGTCGTCCTGCTCGTCGGACCTGACCGCGTCATCGAGCCGCGGCACGGCCCGGAGCCGCTCCAGCGCCGCGCGGGCCAGCCCGAGTGTGCGGCGACGCGTCTCCTCGACGCGGTTGTCGGCCAGCATCCGCGGCAGCACCTCGGCGCAGGCGATGTCCAGCGCGATCTCCCGCTGGTGGTCGCGGACCGCCGCCGGCCTGAGCCGGGCCTCGATGTCCCGCAGCGAGCCGGGAGTCGGAAGCCCCGCGTATGCGGCAGTGGCGGCCATGGCGGTGCTGCCTGGCGGCGGAAGAGCGGTGCCCTCGGCCGGTGACGGTGCGCGGTCCGGCAGGCAGTAGGACCACCAGCGCCCGGCCGACACGCACAGCGCCTCCACCACCGGCACGTCCAACTCCCCGCAGGCGACCCGCAGTCGCTGGGCGAGAGGCCGCAGCCGCTCCATCACGTCCGACGGCCGCTCGCCCTCGGACGGGTCCTGGCAGAGGAAGACCACGACCGCGTCGGGATGTCCGCCGCGGCGGGTGCTGTTCCGCACCAGGCACTCGGCGAGATGGCCGGCGGTGACCGACCAGTCCGCCGGATTCTCCGGCAGGCTCACCCGCAGCCTCCCGCCGAAGCGGCCGTGCTCCCCGTGCAGTGCCACGAGGACCAGGCTGTCCGTCGGTTGGAAGCCGAGCAGATAGGGCAGCGCGTCCGCGAGCTCGCCCGGGCCGCGCAGCGTGACCTTGACCTCCATCGGCCCATCCGATGACTGTCCGTGCTGAATTTCGTCGCTCTGTGTCATGACTCGACGATGACGCATGGAACGGCTCTCCCGCGGGAGATCACCCGTTCGGCTGTGGACAACGCAGGCAGGACCCGACGCACCCACGACCGGACACGTACCAGGCCCAACGCCCGGCCCTCAGGGCTCAACCCCCAGCACTCATCCCGAACACCCGGCACCCGGCACCCGGCCCAGCCCCAGCCCCAGCCCCAGCCCCAGCCCCAGCCCCAGCCCCAGCCCCAGGTCAGCCTGCCGCAGCGAGGACCAACGGAAGCACCTCACCGCTGCCCGCCTGGCGCAGCAAGCGCGCAGCGACCGCGAGGGTCCACCCGGAGTCGGTGGAGTCGTCCACCAGCAGAACGGCCCCCGGAGCGCTCGCCAGGGCAGCGGCCAGCTCCTCGGAGACGGTGAACGCGCCGGACAGCGCCCGCAACCGCTGGGCGGAGTTGCTGCGACGTGCCGCGTGCGCCCCGCTCGCCCCGGTGTACGTCAGGCTGCCCAGGAAGGGGAGGCGGCCGACGTTCGCGATCCCCTCGGCAAGGGAGCCGACCAGTTGCGGGCGGGCCAGCGACGGGACGGCGACGACCCCGACCGGCCGGGCGGAAGCGTCCGGGGCGTCCGTCGCCCAGCCGCCGGGAGAGCGGGCCCAGTCGGCGAGGACGGCCACGGCGGCCCGCAGGACCTCGTCGGGCACGGGTCCGTCGGGCGCGTCCTCGGCCAGCAACGGCCGCAGCCGGTTGCCCCAGCCGATGTCCGACAGCCTGCCCAGCGCGCGCCCGGCCGAGCACTGCTCCTTGGCCGGAATGCGCCCCTTGAGGTCGATGCCGAGCGCGGCCATCCCCGTCGGCCACATCCGGCGGGGTTCGATCTCCACCCCGGGACGGTCCAGTTCCTTCGCCGCCCCCGTCAACGCCCCGGCCGAGACCGAGGAATCGACCCACGCCCCCGCGCAGTTGTCGCAACGGCCGCAAGGGACCGCCCCTTCGTCGTCCAGCTGCCGGCGCAGGAACTCCATCCGGCACCGGGGCGTGCTCACGTAGTCGCGCATGGCCTGCTGCTCGGCCGAACGCTGCCGGGCCACCCACGCGTAGCGCTCCTCGTCGTACGCCCACTCCGCGCCCGTCGCCGCCCAGCCGCCCTTCACCCGCTTGACCGCGCCGTCGACGTCCAGCACCTTCAGCATCGTCTCCAGCCGGCCGCGCCGGAGGTCCACCGCGGCTTCCAGGGCCGGCACGGACAGCGGACGCCCCGCCTCGGCGAGGGCCGCGAGGGTCTGCCGGACCTGCGCCTCCGGCGGGAAGGCGGTGTCGGCGAAGTAGCGCCAGATGGCTTCGTCCTCCCTGCCGGGCAGCAGCAGCACGTCGGCGTGCGCCACCCCGCGCCCCGCACGGCCCACCTGCTGGTAGTAGGCGATCGGCGAGGAGGGCGAGCCGAGGTGGACCACGAAACCCAGGTCGGGTTTGTCGTAGCCCATGCCCAGCGCCGATGTCGCGACCAGGGCCTTGACCCGGTTCTCCTGCAGGTCGACCTCGGCCTGCAAGCGTTCGGCGTTCTCCGTCTTCCCGGTGTACGAGGCCACCTCGAAGCCCCGCTGCCGCAGGAACGCGGTGGCCTCCTCGGCCGCGGCCACGGTGAGCGTGTAGATGATTCCCGAGCCCGGCAGTTCGTCCAGGTGCTCGGCGAGCCAGGCCAGCCGGTGCGCGGCGTCCGGCAGCCGGACGACGCCCAGCCGCAGGCTCTCGCGTTCGAGCGTGCCCCGGAGCACCAGCGCCTCACCGCCTCCGGTACCCAACTGCTCGGCCACGTCCGCGGTCACGCGCGCGTTGGCGGTCGCGGTGGTCGCCAGTACCGGCACGCCCGCCGGCAGCTCGGCGAGCATGGCCCGCAACCGGCGGTAGTCGGGGCGGAAGTCGTGGCCCCAGTCGGAGATGCAGTGCGCCTCGTCGACCACCAGCAGACCGGTCGTGGCCGCGAGCTTGGGCAGCACCTGATCACGGAAGTCGACCGAATTGAGCCGCTCGGGACTCACCAGGAGGACGTCCGTCTCCCCGCGCTCGACCTCTGCGTAGATCGTCTCCCACTCCTCCGGGTTGGCCGAGTTGATGGTCCGCGCCTGGATGCCGGCGCGCGCGGCCGCCTCGACCTGGTTGCGCATCAGCGCCAGCAGCGGCGAGATGATCACCGTGGGGCCGGACCCGCGCCGGCGCAGCAGCGCCGTGGCGACGAAGTACACCGCCGACTTGCCCCAGCCGGTGCGCTGCACCACCAGCGCACGCCGGCGCTCCTCCACCAGCGCCGCCACCGCCTGCCACTGGTCCTCCCGCAGCCGCGCCGAACCCTCCGGGCCGCCCACCAGCTCGGCAAGGATCGCATCGGCTTCCGCACGCAGCTCCTGGTTGCTCATGTCCCCATGCAACCCCACAACACCGACAACGTCCCAATCCCACGCCCCGGCGACGCGCTCCGGCCCCGACCGGCCCGCGGCCCCCCGACAGCGGGAGAGCGCCGCCGCGCACCGGGGCCGCCGCCGCGTTCGCGCTGGTCCCGGCGGGTGCCGGACCGGGTCGCTCGGCCGGATGGGATCTATCCGGCGGACACTGCCATACCGGTCGTTGCCACCAATTGCCCGTTGCCGCATGGCAGTACGAGAGGAAGAATTGGCGGTGGATTCCCGATCGGCTCTCCGAGCCCCTTGACCGGCGTGCGCCCGCGCCCGGTCTACGGGTGCATCCGTGAAGGGAGGACCGTGACCATCGGGTTCGTTCCTGAGACCTCGTCCGCCGGTTCCCCCCGGGTGTCGCGCAGCGTCGAGCCGGCCGAGTGGGCCGGCAGCGGAGTGCCGATGCTGGCCAGCCCGCGCGACGTCATCAAGGACCTGCACGCCAGGCATCTGCCCACGCCGGCGACCGCCGTGGTCGCGGTCTACGACCCGGACGGACGGATCAGGGCCAGTGCCTCGTTCACCGGTCGCGGCGGAGTCCTGGACGGCTGGGAACGCCGCAACGCCCTGCTCTCCCATCTGCGCCGGGTCATCCCCCATGACCTGCGGCTGCGCCACCCGGTGCGGGTCGCGGTCCTCATGGTCTGCCGGGACGGCGGTCCGGAGTGGACCGCGGAGGACGGTGCCTGGATGTGGGGCCTGCGCGACGCCTGCACGCTGCACGGGCTGCGCTGCGGGTCCTACGTCACCCTCACCGACGACGGGTGGAACGTCATCGGCGAAAGCCGCGCCGGCCGTACGCCCAACGCCCGCTCGGCGACTGTGCTGCGGACGAACCCGCCGGCGCACGCCCCGCTTCCGAACGGGTCGCCGCTGGCCGGGCGCCAGGCCGCCGTGCGCTGACCGCCCGCCGGGCGAACGCCTTCGCGGCACAAGCCCGGGTGACCGCCTTCGCGGCGAACCCGCGCGTTCACCGGCGGCCGCGTCGCGGCAGCGCGGCGGCCAGGCCCGGCGGCCGGATGTCCGGCCGCCGTGCCGCGAACCGCCCAGGCCCTCGGTCAGGCGGTGGCGCCGAGCAACCCGTTGGTCCGGGCCGGGTCGCCGCACACGATCAGCAGCACACCGGCGCGGGCCAGCGCCTCCGCCAGCGCGCGCGACATCCCCTCGTCGTCACCGCCGTTGAGCGCGACGACCACGACCGGGCGGCCGGTGGCACGGGTGGCGCGGATGTCGGCGTAGAACACGTCGTCGGCCGCGTCGTGCTGGGCCCAGTAGGACGCCTCGCCGAAGGACAGCTCGTGGGCGGCCCAGGGATGCTGCTCGCCGGCGGTCAGCACCAGGATCTCGCCGGGGGCACGGCCGGTGTCCAGCAGCAGGTCAACCGTTTCGTCGGCCGCGTCGATCGCGCCTGCCTCCGGAGCGGGGATGAGCTGGATCTGGGCGGACGTGCCGTCGGTGGAACGCTGCGCGGGCACGGCGGCGGGCGGCGCGGCCGGAGCCGCTGGTCCGGCCTTGCCCGCGGGCCGGTTGGGACCGGGACGGCCGGGACCGACGCCCGCGGCGGCTGCTTCCCTCGACGGCGCGGGGCGCGGTGCCGCAGGTCGCGGCGGGCCGGGGACTGGACGGGGGGTCGACGCATTCCGGCCGGCGGCCGGAGCAGTGCGGGGACCCGGGACGCTCTCGTGAATCTGAGGCTCCTCGGGGGTGAGAGGCATGAGTTGATGTCTATCAAACGAGCTGTGAATGCGCAGCGGGGGGTGGCTCCCCAATCAGAAATCGAAACCGAGTTGTTCCCCTGTGTCTGCGTCGTCCCGCACCTTCTTGAGGTGCTGCCACCGCGGCATCGCGTCCAGATACGACCAGGACAGCCGGTGCTGCGCGGTCGGACCGAGTTCCTCGAGTGCCGCACGGTGCACGGGTGACGGATACCCGGCGTTGTCCCCGAAGGCGAACGGGGCGTATTCCGCGCCGAGTTCGGCCATCGCGGCATCGCGCCGCACCTTGGCGATCACGGACGCGGCGGCCACCGCGACACATGACTGGTCGCCCTTGATGACCGTCCGCACCTGCCAGGGCCCGCCCAGGTAGTTGTGCTTGCCGTCCAGGATGACCGCGTCCGGCCGCTCGGGCAGCGCCTCCAGGGCGCGTCCCGCCGCCAGCCGCAGGGCCGCCGTCATGCCGAGGCTGTCGATCTCCTCGGGCGAGGCGTGGCCGAGCGCGTAGGACGTCACCCAGTCGGCGAGGAGAGCGGCCATTTTGGTCCGCCGCTTGGGAGTGATCAGTTTGGAGTCGGTCAGGCCCTCCGGCGGGCGGCGCAGTCCGGTGACCGCCGCGCACACCGTGACCGGCCCGGCCCACGCGCCACGCCCCACCTCGTCCACACCAGCGACGGTGCGTACGCCGAGGGTGGCGCGCATCGAACGCTCGACGGTGTGGGTGGGCGGTACGTACGGCATGACGCACTCAGCCTACCTCTCGGCAACGGCCCGCCTGTAGAGGGGTGATCGGCGGCACCGGGCGGCACGAACGGACGGCACGTGCCCGCCGGTTGGAGGCAGCACGCGCGTTGCGATCAGGCCACTGCGGCCCACTCCGGCAGCGGTTCGGTCCGCCGTGTCCAGGTGGCGGGCGGTTCGCCGCCGGGGCGGGCGGCGATGATGCCGCCGACGATCGCGCAGTTGGTGTCCACGTCGCCGCCGGCCCGCGCGGTGGTCCAGAACGCCCGCTCGTAGTCGTCCAGGTGGCGTGCGGCGGCCCACAGGGTGAAGGGCACCGTGTCGTGGGCGCTGGTGCGTCGGCCGCAGCCGAGCACCGCTGCGACGGTCGCCACGTCGGCGTAGTCCAGCATGTCGCGGGCCCGTCGGATGCCGGCGTGCACGGCGCTGCGCGGCACCAGGTCCAGCACCGTGCCCAGGAGCGCGTCCGGGTCGCCGGGCCCCGCGGGGTCGGCGGCGAGCGCGGCAGCGGCGGCGACCGCCATCGCGCCGGCCACGGCCTCCCGGTGCTGGTGGGTGGTGTAGGCGGAGATCTCGGCCTGGTGGGTGGCCTGCTCGGGGTCGCCCGCGTACCAGGCGCCCAGCGGCGCGATCCGCATCGCCGCCCCGTTGCCCCACGAGCCCTGCCCGTTGAACAGCCCGGCGGCGAGTTCGCGCCAGTCGGCGCCCTCCTGGCGGACCAGCCGCAGCATCCGGTTCACGGCGGGGCCGTAGCCGCGGTCGAAGTCATGGTGCTCCGCGAAGGACCACGCGAGCGCGTCCTGGTCGATCCGGCCGTGCGACGTGAGCACCGCCAGGACCGAACACGCCATCTCCGTGTCGTCCGTCCACGCCCACGGCCCCGGCGGCAGCTCGCCGCTCTGGAGGGCGGGGTAGTTGGCCGGCACGAAGAACTGCGACCCGAGTGCGTCGCCGACCGCCAGCCCGCGCAGGCTGGCCGTGGCACGCGCCAGGCGGCCGGAGTCAGGGGTCGGGGCGGCGGCGGAATCGGCCCGGCCGGGACCAGGGGCAGGCTCGGGAATCATGGCGTCGGAACCTTCGCTTTCATCTGACGCATCGTACTGACCGCCCGGCCAGGCGCCAGGGGATCGTACGGGGCGGCGCCCGTCGACGGGCGGACGTACGGCGGGCTGGCGGCGGGCAGGGCCGCGGCTCGTGGCGGCGCGGCACGCGACCTAAGCAGGGCCGTCGGCAGGCTCCGTACGGGGCTGCTCGTCGGTCGGCCGCGGGTCGATCGGGCGCGGGTCTGCCGTCCGCGGGTCTGTCGTCCGCGCGTCGGGAGTCCGCGGGAATCCGGCCAGCCCGGCGTCGAGGAGCCGGGCGGCGCGGCGAACGTCGGCGGTGACCGCCGCCCTGATCGACTCTGGCGTGAGGGTGGCGTCCATGTGCGTACGCAGCGCGCGATGCTGGACCTGCCACAGGCCGAGGAGGGCGGTCGCGGCGATCCACGGCTCCGGGTCGTCCCGACCGGCGCCGGCGCGTGCTGCCAGCGTCCGGGCGGCCGCGGCGATCAACTGGTCGGTCATGTCCCGCTGATGGGCACGCAGTGCCGGCGTGGCCCGGATCAGGGCGCCGAACCGCCCCATCGCGGCGACGGCCCCCGCCGGGTCGTCCTGCGTGTCCAACCAGGCCGTCATGGCTCCGAGTTCGTCGGCCAGGATGCGCAGCATCGCTTCGACCACCGGGACGCCCGGGTCGGCGAGGCCGGAGCGCAGCGCGGCCATCGTGGCATCCGGCAGGTCCAGGACCAGCGACTCCTTGGTCGGGAAGTAGTTGAAGACCGTCTTCTCGGACACTCCGCACGCATCGGCGATCTCCGAGACGCGCACCGCGTCGAAGCCCCGCTCGACGAACATCTCGGTCGCCACATCCGAGAGCCGCTGCCGCATCAACCGCTTCTTGCGCTCGCGCAGACCCTCGGTACCGGCGGCATCCACCTGCCGCGACGCGCGCAGCGCCGCCCAGTCCACCGTTCGCGCACTCATGACGGCAGGATAGTCCGGCGTCCAGAATTTTTCTGTTACTGTATTTTTCTAGTCGCAGTAAATATGCTCCGCAGCCCGACCCGCTTTCCGGGTGCCGGGGCGGAAGGGAAGTCGAGAGGAGCCCCGTGAACGTCGTCGCGTTCGTCAGCCTTTTCTTCGCCGGCCTGCTGGCCGGAGCCGAGTACGCGGTCCGCTGCGGGGTGCGGCGGCCGCTCGCCGTGCTGGCCGACCAGCAGCACATCGAGCTCCGGCAGGCGCTCATCCGGAGCCTGCGCATCGCGGTTCCCGCCGTCTACGTCCCGACGCTCGCGACCGCCATGGCCGCCACCGTGGGGAACGCCGGAGGCCGCGGCTTCGGCTTCCAGTGCGCGGGAATGGCCGCCCTCCTCCTCTGGACGGTGACCACCTTCGCCGGAACCGTGCCGATCAACGCGGCTGTCCTCGCATGGCGCGCCGGCGCACCGCCGCACGGCTGGCAGGCGGCGATCCGCCGCTGGGAGCGGCTGGACACCGTACGGACCTGGGCGGCCGCCGCGGCGTTCGCGTGCTTCCTGGGCGGAGCGGCGCGGCTGGCCTCCGGGTGAGGTCGCGGCGAACGGGGACGGGGCGCGGTCACGGCACCAGGCATGGGCGCGGGAGAGGTCGGCCGGGTTCGGCCATGCGGCACCGAACCCGCGCTCACTGCAACCCGCCGCCGGGCGGGCCGGGGGTTCCCCACCGCTCGAACGGCCGGTCCAGGATGTAGCGGCCGGAGGGCTGCAGCAGCAGCATGCGGGTCTCGGCGTTGGACGGGTTGGACAGCGTCTCGAACTCCTCGACCGTCCAGTGGAACCAGCGCATGCAGAACAGCCGCATCGTCAGCCCGTGCGTGACCAGCAGCACGTTCGGAGGGAAGTCCGGCTTGTCGAAGGCGCGGTAGAGGGTCTCCAGGAACGCGCCCACCCGGTCGTGGACGTCGGCGCCGCTCTCCCCCATCGCAAACCGGTAGAAGAAGTGGCCATAGGCGTCTCGGGCCTTGCGCTGGCGCTGGATGTCCTCCTGGTCCTGCCAGTTGCCCCAGTCCTGCTCCCGCAGCCGGGGCTCCTCGCGCGCCGTGGCCAGCGCCGGGTCCAGGCCCAACTCCTCGTAGGTGTGCCAGGTCCGCCGGTACGGGGAGACGAACGCCTGCACCCGCTCCCCACCGAACACCGCGCGCAGCCGGGCGCCCGCCGTCGCGGCCTGCCTTCGGCCGTCGGCGGTCAACTCCAGGGCATGGTCGGGCACCCTTTCGTAGATGCTGTCGTCCTCATTGCCCTGGGACTCGCCGTGCCGGATGAGCACGATGCGGTGAGGGCGTCCCATACCGGCCAGCCTATTGCGCTCGCCACCACGACGCCTTTCCGCCACCGAGCCGCGCCGACCGGATGCCCGGACGCCGTGGCCGGTGCCGACCGGATCGGCGTCCCCGCTCAGACCGTCCATGCCTGCACCACGTCCACCACGTCGCCGGCCACGGAGAGCACATCGGCGTCCAGCCCGGCACGCTCGGACAGCCGCTCCACGGCCCCTTCCCGGTACTTGCCGTGCTCCGTGGCGGAGTCCCACATCGACAACACCAGGAAGTCGTCCGTCTCGCCCCGGCCGAAGGCCCCGCGCAGCATCCCGGGCGACCCGGCCATGGCCGGGTTCCACACCCGCTCCTGCATCTGCGTGAAGTGGTCGACGCGCTCCGGCCGCACCTTGCACAGCGCGACTCTGAGCAGATCGGTGTCGGCGAAGAGTGGCTCGAAACCGACCTTCACATCCAGCCGGTGCTCGAACAGCCGCACCGCGAGCATTTCGTACGTGCCCTGCTGCGCGGCGGCGACGCCGTCGTGCGGACCGGCCATGAAGGCGTCGTACGAGCGCCGGTCGTCCCAGAAGCCGAACAGGTGCGCGACTCCCGGCTGGGCTCGGCTCCACCCTCCGCCCTGGCCGAGGAACCCCGGCTGCTGGCGCAGCGCCACCCATCGGCGCTGTCCCCGGTCGAACCCCGGTCGATCGACGACCCCGCAGCGCATCCACTTGACCAACACCGCGCCATCGTAGTGGCGTCGGGCACCTCACCCGATCCATTCCGGCACCGCGAGGGAGCACTCACAGCGCGACGGAGGCGCCCGGTCCCAAGCGGTGCAGGCGGTCCGCGAGACCCGCTGCGGCGAACTCCGCCTCGACACTGGCGCCGTCCTGCGTGAAGTGCGCCCACTGCTCGAAGTGCAGCGGCACCACCTGCCGGGCGTCCAGGATCGCGGCCGCCTCCGCCGCCTGCGCGCTCGTGAGGGTGAGCGTGCCGTCCGGCACCAGCGCGGTGCGGGCCGCCCCGGCGAAGAGCAGGGCCACGTCGAAGGGACCGAAGCGGTCGGCGATGGCCCGCACCACGTCGAGCGAAGCGTTGTCCCCGCTGATGTAGACCGTCGGCAAGCCGCTGCCCGACAGGACGAAACCGGTGACCTCACCGACCAGCTTCTCGCTGCCGTCCGGTCCGTGCTGCGCCGGCACGCCGGTGACCCGCAGCACGCCTCCGTCCGGGCGCGGCAGGTCGATGTGCTCCCAGTTGCCCAGGGCGCGCACCGGGCCGACCACCCGGTCGTGCGCGGATCGCGTGCTCAGCACCAGCGGGACCTCGGCCAGCAGCGCCCGCCCTGCCCGGTCGAGGTTGTCCGGATGCTGGTCGTGCGACAGCAGCACCGCGTCGAGCGGCCCGATCTCGGCCGGTGCCACGCCCGGACCCGCCGTCTTCACCAGCGCCCGCGCGCCGATCGGGTACTCCCCCGGCTCGTCGAACGTGGGGTCGGTGAGCAGGCGCAGCCCTCCGACCTCCACGACCGCCGTGGGCCCGCCGACGTAACGAATGTCCACACCTGACATGGTCTTCCCCCTTGCACGTGCACGGCTCCCGCGGGCACGAATCGATCTTCGTCCGGAATCAATCGCCCTTCCTCCGGAGCTATTCCCCTCGCCCCCTTGACGCGCGAAACACCGCCTCCCCGATGTTCACCCGAACGTCGCAACCGGCACGCGCCTGCCAGGACCGGGGGAAGAACGCGACCGGCCGGGCAGCACCGCGTCACGCGGTGCCGCCCGGCCGGTCAGCCACCCGGTCTCAACCGGGAATCAGCGTGCTCAGCTGCAGCCGCTGGTCGAACCGCAGCCCTCGCAGAGGTAGCAGCTCCCGGCGCGCCGCATCTTCGTGCCGCAGGAGAAGCACAGCGGGGCGTCGGCATTCAGGCCGAGCTGGATCTCCAGCAGTTCGGTGGAGTTGTGGGCCTCCTTGGGCGCCGGGACCGCGGCCGCCGGCTTGGCCGCGGACAGCGGCTTGGCGACCTCCACGTGGCGCGGCGCGGACTGGGCCAGGCCCTCGACGTCGACGTCGTCCTCACCGGCCTCGTAGGAACCGGTGTCGAGGTGCCGCTGGCGCTCCTCGGCGGAGTGGATGCCCAGCGCGGAGCGGGTCTCGAACGGCAGGAAGTCCAGTGCCAGGCGGCGGAAGATGTAGTCCACGATGGACTGCGCCATCCGCACGTCCGGGTCGTCGGTGAGGCCGGCCGGCTCGAAGCGCATGTTGGTGAACTTCGAGACGTAGGTCTCCAGCGGGACTCCGTACTGCATGCCGACGGAGACGGCGATCGAGAAGGCGTCCATCATGCCCGCGAGGGTCGAGCCCTGCTTGGACATCTTCAGGAAGACCTCGCCGAGGCCGTCGTCCGGGTAGGAGTTGGCCGTCATGTAGCCCTCGGCGCCACCGACGGTGAAGGAGGTGGTGATCCCCGGGCGGCCCTTGGGCAGACGCTTGCGGACCGGGCGGTACTCGACGACCTTCTCGACCTGGACGGGAGCCTGCGCCTCCGCGGCGGTGTCGACCTTGGTGTCCTGCTTCTTCTTCGCCGACAGCGGCTGGCCGACCTTGCAGTTGTCGCGGTAGATCGCGAGGGCCTTCAGGCCGAGCTTCCAGCCCTCGTAGTAGACCTCCTCGACCTCCTCGACGGTCGCGGACTCCGGCAGGTTGACCGTCTTGGAGATGGCGCCCGACAGGAACGGCTGGGCCGCGGCCATCATCCGGACGTGGCCCATGGCGGAGATCGCCCGGTCGCCCATGGCGCAGTCGAAGACCTCGTAGTGCTCGGTCTTCAGGCCGGGCGCGTCGATCACATTGCCGTGCTCGGCGATGTGGGCGACGATCGCCTCGACCTGCTCCTCCTGGTAGCCGAGGCGCTTGAGCGCCACGGGGACCGTGTTGTTCACGATCTGCATGGAGCCGCCGCCGACCAGCTTCTTGAACTTGACCAGCGCCAGGTCGGGCTCCACGCCCGTGGTGTCGCAGTCCATCATCAGGCCGATGGTGCCGGTGGGGGCGAGCACCGAAGCCTGGGCGTTGCGGAAACCGTTCTTCTCGCCGAGTCGGATGACGTCCTGCCACGACTCGGTGGCCGCCGCCCACACCGGGGTGTCGAGGTCGTCCACCCGCTTGGCCGTCGCATTGGCGTCGGAGTGCTGCTTCATGACGCGGTTGTGCGCGTCCGCGTTGCGCGCGTAGCCGTCGTACGCGCCGACCACCGCGGCCAGTTCGGCCGACCGCTTGTAGGACGTGCCGGTCATCAGGGAGGTGATGGCGCCGGCCAGCGAGCGGCCGCCGTCCGAGTCGTACGCGTGGCCGGTCGCCATCAGCAGCGCGCCCAGGTTCGCGTAGCCGATGCCCAGCTGGCGGAAGGCGCGGGTGGTCTCGCCGATCTTCTCGGTCGGGAAGTCCGCGAAGCAGATGGAGATGTCCATCGCGGTGATGACCAGCTCGACGACCTTGGCGAAGCGCGCCGCGTCGAAGGTCTGGTGCCCCTCGTCGTCGTGGCGCAGGAACTTCATCAGGTTGAGCGAGGCGAGGTTGCAGCTGGAGTTGTCCAGGTGCATGTACTCGCTGCACGGGTTGGACGCGGTGATACGGCCGCTCTCCGGCGACGTGTGCCAGTGGTTGATGGTGTCGTCGTACTGGATGCCGGGGTCGGCACAGGCCCAGGCCGCCTCGGCCATCTTGCGGAACAGCGACTTGGCGTCGACCTGCTCGATGACCTCGCCGGTCATCCGGGCACGCAGCCCGAACTGCCGGCCGCCCTCGACGGCCTTCATGAACTCGTCGTTGACCCGGACGGAGTTGTTCGCGTTCTGGTACTGGACGGACGTGATGTCGTCCCCGCCCAGGTCCATGTCGAAGCCCGCGTCGCGCAGCGCGCGGATCTTCTGCTCTTCCTTGACCTTGGTCTCGATGAACGCCTCGACATCGGGGTGGTCGACGTCCAGGACCACCATCTTGGCGGCGCGGCGGGTGGCGCCGCCCGACTTGATGGTGCCCGCGGAAGCGTCGGCGCCGCGCATGAAGGAGACCGGGCCCGAGGCGTTGCCGCCGGAGGAGAGCAGTTCCTTGGAGGAGCGGATGCGGGAGAGGTTCAGGCCGGCGCCCGAGCCGCCCTTGAAGATCATCCCCTCTTCCTTGTACCAGTCGAGGATCGAGTCCATGGAGTCGTCGACCGACAGGATGAAGCAGGCGGAGACCTGCTGCGGCTGGGCGGTGCCGACGTTGAACCACACCGGCGAGTTGAAGCTGAACACCTGGTGCAGCAGGGCGTACGTCAGTTCGTGCTCGAAGATCTCGGCATCCGCGGGGCCCGCGAAGTAGCCGTGCTTCTCGCCCGCCTTGCGGTACGTGAGCACGACCCGGTCGATGAGCTGCTTGAGGCTCTTCTCGCGCTTGGGGCTGCCGACCGCACCACGGAAGTACTTGCTCGTGACGATGTTGGTCGCGTTCACCGACCAGAAGTCGGGGAACTCCACACCGCGCTGCTCGAAGTTGATCGACCCGTCGCGCCAGTTCGTCATGACGACGTCACGGTGCTCCCAGACCACCTCGTCGTACGGGTGCACGCCGGGGGTGGTGTGGATGCGCTCGATACGCAGGCCCTTGTTCACCTTCGACCCCTTGGTGCGTGAACCGCGTGCCGGGCCGCTCGTCGTCTCGGTCATTCCGCCTCCCAATATGGGCAAACGCCCTGATGTGCGCGGTTCTTCCCGCAGCACGATGTGTTGTCTGACGCCTCGGCGCGCTAGGGCGCGCGTCGGCAAATCCGTGTCCCGACGCCGGTCAGTCGGTGCCCGCGGACGCGGGGACCCCGAGGTCCTCGTCAAGCCCGCCGGGAGTCATGGGTGGGAGCTGCTCGCGCAGCTCCGTGATGGCCCGCTCGAAGTCGTCGAGCGAGTCGAAGGCCCGGTAGACGCTCGCGAAGCGCAGGTAGGCGACGAGGTCGAGTTCCTGGAGCGGACCGAGTATGGCCAGTCCCACGTCATGGGTGGACAGCTCGGCGCTGCCGGTGGCGCGGACGGCCTCCTCGACCCGCTGCCCGAGCAGCGCGAGGGCGTCCTCGGTGACCGGCCGGCCCTGGCACGCCTTGCGCACGCCTGCGATCACCTTGTTGCGGCTGAAGGGCTCGGTGACGCCGCTGCGCTTGATCACCATCAGCGAGGCCGACTCGACGGTCGTGAAGCGCCGCCCGCAGTCGGGGCACTGGCGCCTGCGACGGATCGCGGCACCGTCGTCGGTGGTCCGGCTGTCGACGACGCGGCTGTCGGGGTGTCTGCAGAAGGGGCAGTGCACGGTCTTCCCACTCCCTCCCTCACCCACGGTGAGCGCACGACGAACATGCTTCCGCGAGGTCCTGCCAGAACCCCGGAAGCAGCCTCAAGCATAGGCGATCGCTGCGGCTTTGAAGCCACTGGGCCCGCTTGGAAACCACAACTTGTGGTGGCCGGGCCCTATCCAACCACTAGATCTGGTGCCCGCGCATCAGGGGGTGCGATCCGCGTGTCGTGGCCGCGCGACGGCCACGGAGGGCGTTCGCGACATGCCGGAGCGTATGGGAGCGGGCCCGCGGGGCGCACTCCGCGAGCCGGTGCGACACTGAGCCGACCGAAATGCGCGCACCCGGTCCGCGCTCTCCGCGGGCGCCCTGGGCGGCGCCTCGACCGCCACGCCGGAGGCAATGCGGGAATCGAACTTCCATTCGATCAATACACCCGGTACCTTGATCACGTCAGCGGATTTTCGCTAATTCACTCGAACGTGTGTTTGGCGCAACCTTTCGAAACCCACTACCGTTGTACTAACTGCCCGCACGCGGAGGCGGGCCGACCGCAGTCCATGCGGTGGAGAACAACTCGAAAGGGGCCGCCGTGACCACCACCGCAGAGAGCGCCACCGGCACATTGCCCGAGCATGACCGCTCCCCGGACGGAATCGGCCCGTTGGACGTGACGAACGAAGACAGCACCCCGAAGCCGGCGCGCGCCCTCCCCGGACGGCCCCCGGGAATTCGCGCCGACAGCTCGGGGCTGACCGAGCGCCAGCGCCGCGTCATCGAGGTCATCAGGGACTCGGTGCAGCGCCGCGGATATCCGCCGTCCATGCGCGAGATCGGCCAGGCCGTCGGCCTGTCCAGCACCTCGTCGGTCGCCCACCAGCTCATGGCGCTGGAGCGGAAGGGATTCCTGCGCCGCGACCCGCACCGCCCGCGCGCGTACGAGGTCCGCGCGTCGGACGCTGGCCACCCGCAGCCCACCGACACCACCGGCAAGCCCTCGGCCTCGTACGTGCCGCTGGTCGGCCGGATCGCGGCGGGCGGTCCCATCCTGGCCGAGGAGTCCGTCGAGGACGTCTTCCCCCTGCCGCGCCAGCTCGTCGGTGACGGCGAGCTGTTCGTGCTCAAGGTGGTCGGCGACTCGATGATCGAGGCGGCCATCTGCGACGGCGACTGGGTGACCGTACGGCGCCAACCGGTCGCCGAGAACGGCGACATCGTCGCGGCGATGCTGGACGGCGAGGCGACCGTGAAGCGCTTCAAGCGGGACAACGGCCACGTGTGGCTGCTGCCGCACAACGCGGCGTACCAGCCGATCCCCGGTGACGAGGCCACGATCCTCGGCAAGGTCGTGGCAGTGCTGCGCCGGATCTGACCCGGCGCTCGGCGATTGTTCGGAGCCGGGCTCGACCCGGCTGGACAGGGCCCGACAGGCCGCTGTGGGCGGGCTGCCGGGCCCTTCGCCGTATCTGTGTATCCGGAGGGCCACCGCGAGCGCTACGGGCCGCTCAGGGGCCCGTACACCGCCGCGACGGCCCTGTCAGGCCTCGGCCTCAACCGTCTCGGCGGTTGCCGGCCGCGCCGCCGCTGCATCGATCGCCGCCAGCGACCTCCGCACCTGGTTGCGGTCGTTGGTGTACCAGAACTCGGGCATCGAGGAGCGCAGGAAGCCCCCGTAGCGCGCGGTGGCCAGCCGCGGGTCGAGCACGGCCACCACACCGCGGTCGCCGGAGGCGCGGATCAACCGCCCCGCGCCCTGGGCCATCAGCAGCGCCGCGTGGGTGGCGGCGACCGCCATGAAGCCGTTTCCGCCGTGCTCCTCCACCGACTTCTGCCGCGCGCTCATCAGCGGATCGTCCGGCCGGGGGAAGGGAATCCGGTCCATCACCACCAACTGGCAGTTCACGCCCGGCACATCCACTCCCTGCCACAAGGACAGCGTGCCGAACAGGCAGGTGCCGGCGTCCTCGGCGAAGGTGCGGATCAGCTCGCCCAGCGTCTCCTCGCCCTGGAGCAGCACCGGGTGTTCCAGCCGCCCGCGCATCGCCTCCGCGGCCGCCTGGGCGCCGCGCATCGACGAGAAGAGCCCCAGGGTGCGTCCGCCGGCCGCCTCGATCAGCTCGGCCAGTTCGTCGAGCATGTCCTCGCGGCCGGAGTCCCGGCCCGGCTGGGCGAGGTGCCGGGCCACGTAGAGGATTCCCTGCCTGCGGTAGTCGAAGGGCGAGCCGACGTCGATGCCCTTCCAGGGCGGCACCTCCTCCTCGCCCTCCGGGGCCTTCACGCCCTCCGGGGACAGACCGAGCGAGGCCGCCACCCCGTTGAAGTCGCCGCCCAGCTTGAGGGTGGCGGAGGTGAGCACCACGCAGCGGTCGTTGAAGAGCTTCTCGCGCAGCAGACCCGACACGTTCAGCGGCGCCACCCGCAGCGACGCGCCGAACCGGTCGTGCCGCTCGCACCACACCACGTCGTACTCCGAGCCCTGCACCAGGCGTTCTGCGACCTCGTGCACGTGCTCGACGGAGGCCAGGGCCTGCTTGCGGATCACGTCCTCGTCCTGCACGGACTTGTCCCGGGTCTCGCCGAGCGCGGTGATCACCAGCCGGCACGCGTCGCGGAGCGCGGCAAGTACGTACGCGAGGTCCTCGGGGATCTCCTCCAGCCGCCCGGGCAGGGCCAGCTCCATCACCCGTTCGAAACCCTCGCCGGCGCTCAGGAGGGCGTCCGCGGCCTTCTCGTTGACCAGTTTGGCGGCGCGCTTGACGGCGCGGTTGACCCCGATGGGGCTCAGCTCGCCGGTGGCGACCCCCGTGACGCGTGAGACCAGTTCATGCGCCTCGTCGACGATCAGCACCTCGTGGCTCGGCAGCACCGGGGCACCCTCGATGGCGTCGATGGCCAGCAGTGCGTGGTTGGTCACGATGACCTCGGCGAGCTTGGCCCGCTCGCGGGCCGCCTCGGCGAAGCACTCGGCGCCGTAGGCGCACTTGGTGGCGCCCAGGCACTCCCGGGAGGTGACCGAGACCTGGCTCCAGGCGCGGTCCGAGACCCCGGGGCTGAGTCCGTCCCGGTCACCGGTCTCGGTCTCGTCGGCCCAGTCACGCAGCCGCAGCAGGTCCTTGCCGAGCTTGCTGGTCGGCGCGGCGGCCTCGAAGGGGTCGAAGAGGCCGTCCTCGTCGTCCTGCGGCACGCCTTCGTGCAGACGGTGCAGGCACAGGTAGTTGGAACGGCCCTTGAGCATCGCGTACGCCGGTTCGCGGCGCAGCAGCGGCTTCAGCGCCTGCACCGTGCGCGGCAGGTCCCGCTCCACCAACTGCCGCTGGAGGGCGAGAGTGGCGGTGGCCACCACCACGGGCTCGCCGTGTGCCAGGGCGGGCACCAGGTAGCCGAGCGACTTCCCGGTGCCGGTGCCGGCCTGGACGAGCAGATGGGACTGGTCTTCCACGGCGGCCTGTACGGCTTCGGCCATGGCGACCTGGCCTTCCCGCTCCACCCCGCCGACGGCGGTGACGGCGGCGTGCAGCAGGTCGGTGAGGGCGGGTGGGGTGGTGGCAGTCATAGGAGGGCCAGCCTACGGCGCCGCACCGACAGCGCGGTCCGGGTCCGGCCGGTCCGGTCACCGGCCGGACATTCCCGGGACCGCCTCGGTCGGGCGGTGCTAGCTTCTGGTCATATGCAGTGCGAGAGCCGCTTGACGCTTGATGCCTCGGCCGCGGAATACGTGATCGACGTGGCGAACGTCGTCCGCGAACCAGCCCTCGGCGGTGACAGAGCGGCGGACCTGAGCCGCTTCGAGGCGCTGCTCGACGCGCTGGCGGAGTTCGCCCACGACCCCGCGGTGCAGGTCTACCCGATCACGGACCGCTCGCTGCTGACCGACGGCCGCCTGACAGCTGAGGAGCGCGAGCGCCTGGCGGGCTGGTACCGCGACCGGCTGCTGGAGGTCCTGCCCAGGGCCGACGACCGCATCCTGGAGCTCGCGGACACGCTTGAACTGCAAGTGGTCAGCGCGGACAACTTCCTCGACTTCCACCGCGCCTACCCGTGGATTCCGGGTGACCGGGACCACTTCCTGCGCCCGCTGCTCGGCCCTGACGGGGCGCTGGTGGTGCGCCCGCGGATCATGCCGGTGCCCCCGGAGTGGCAGATCTCGCGTAAGGAGGAGGAGGGCCTGCTGCTGGAGGCAGGGGTGCTCAGGCGCTGGGCACCGTCGGCGCACCGGGATGTACTCAGCCGGGACTGGCGCTGCCCGCAAGCGGACTGCCCGCTGTTCGGGGCGGGCGAACATCCGGGCACCGCGCTGCCCCGCCGCCGGGGCAAGCGGGTGCTGTGCCCCACCCACGGACTGCCGCTGTCCGACGCCGGGCCGCGGCCGCGCCGCGCGCAGATGAAGGTGGTCATGGACGGCACGGTTCGCGGCCGCTTCATGGTGACGGCCGGCGAGCCGCTCGCGGTCGGCCGGGCCCCCGCGGGCGGCGGGGTCGCCCTCGGCGCCTGGATCGACGACAAGGCGGTGGACTCCGTCAGCCGCACGCATGTGCTGCTGGAGTACGACGGGACCGGGCTGACCGTCGTCGACGAGCGCAGCGCCAACGGCACCCGCGTCCGCCGCCGGCGGCCGACCGGGGACGAGTTGCTGCCGCTGTTCCACGGCACGCGCTGGCAGCTGCGCCGCGGGGACGCGATCGTGCTGCACGAGCGCCTGGAACTGCTGCCCAGCGGCCGTCAGTTCGTGTTCGAGGACGACGCAACGGACGGTACGGTCGGACCGCAGCAGGCCGCCGCGGCCGCGGACCCGACGATGGTGGGCCTGCCGTCCGACCTGTGGCGGATGGCGGACGAGTCACCGGCGCACGGGGCGCAGGGACACGGATCACCGGCCCACGGGTCACCTGGGCGCGACTGAACGGCACAGGAGTGAGGGGCGCACGCGAGTGAGCGGAGGCGGAGTGGGCGGGACGGGCGTACCGCCGGACCGGATCGGGGCCGGGACGCTGCTCAGCGGCCGCTACCGGCTGGAGGAGCGGTTGGGCGGCGGCGGCTTCGGGCAGGTGTACGCGGCCGTCGATCTGGGTTTGGGACGCCGGGTGGCAGTAAAGGTGCTGACCTTGCGCGCCGAATGGGCCGAGGGCGAGCGCAACGCGCGCGAGGGCCGGTTCCGCCGGGAGGCCGTCGCCGCCGCCGCGCTCAGCCATCCCAACGTGGCGACCATCCATGACGCGGGCGAGCACGACGGCCGTCCCTTCCTGGTGATGGAACTGCTGTCAGGGCGGGACTTCGGCGAGGTGCTGCTGGACCTCGGCGGCCTCCCGGTCGCCGACGTCCTCGCCTACGGCGCCCAGATCGCCGCGGGCCTGCAGCACGCCCACGAGCACGGCCTGGTGCACCGGGACATCAAGCCGGAGAACCTGATGCTGCTGCCCGACGGCGCCGTCAAGATCTGCGACTTCGGTCTGGTGGCGCAGCGCGACCCGCAGCGCACCCGGTACACGGACCCGCAGGCCGTCATGGGTTCCCCGCCGTACCTGTCGCCCGAGCAGGCGCACGGCCGGGAGGTCACCGCGCAGTCGGACCTGTACTCCCTCGGTTGCGTGCTGTACGCGCTCCTCGCCGAGGGTCCGCCGTTCTCCGCGGGCAACGTCGTCGGATACGCGTACGCGCATGTGCACGAGACGCCGGAACGGATCGAGCGGCGCCGGCCCGAGGTGCCGGCCGGCCTCGCGCACCTGGTGCACGAACTGCTCGCCAAGGACCCGGCGGAGCGCCCGTCGACCGCGGGCGAGGTGGCGCTGCGGCTGAGGGAGTTGCGGCAGCCGGGCCGCGTGCCACACACGCCGACGGCGCTGGACCGCGGGACGCGGCATGTGGTGTGGGCGTTGCTGGAGGAAGGCGAGGGACTGCTCATGTCCGGCCGGTTCGCCGACGCCGACCAGCGGTACTGGCAGGCGCTCCAGCAGCTGGCGCGGCATGACGCGGAGAGGGCGCCGGCGTCCTTCGCGGCGCTCTTCGGCCGGGCGCGCGTGCTGGAGGGACTCAACGGCGCGTCCTCGGTGGCCAGGCGCCTCGCGGAGCTGGCGGGCGACACGGCCGCCGCCCTGGGTGCCGAGCATCCGCTCGCCCGGTGTGTGGCCTCCTACGCGGCGGTCAGGCCAGCACCCGAACGGTGACGTCGGCGGCGAGCCGTATGGCGTCGCCCGGGTTCAGCACGGCGGGTTCGTGGGGCGGGAGCCGGTAGCCGTGCAGGTACGTGCCGTTCGTGGAGCCCTCGTCGGTGAGGGAGGCGGAGCCGTCCGGCTCGACCCTGACGGTGGCGTGCAGGCGGGACAGGTTGTCGTGGGCGGCGAGGAATCCGACCGCGGGGCACAGCCGCCGCTCGCGGCCCAGCCGGACCTGCCGGCCGGGTTCGACCTCGACGACCTGACCGCCAGGGAAGCTCAGCCGCAGGGCGCGCGACGGGCCGTCCCTGCGGGTCCTGGCGCTGCCCGCCTCGGTGTTCGCGAGGCGGCCGATGACCCGGGTGTGGTCGGGGTGCGGCTCGGGTTCCGGGCGTGCGTCGGGTTCGGGCCTCCCGTCGGGTTCGGGCCTCGCGTCGGCCGGCTGCGCGGTCTCCCCCGAGTCGGTGGGCCCCACCGCGTCCGTGGGGCCCACCGCGTCCGTGCGGTCCGCGCCGGGGACGGGTGCCATCAGCGCGAAGGGCACGTAGCAGCCCTGGCAGACCAGTTGCCCGGGGTGGGCGCCGCCGCTGCCGCACTCCGGGCATGCCCCGCCGCCGGTTTCCTCGCCCATCCCACTCCCGCCGTCGGGCCGTTCGTCGGCTCAGCCGTCGTCGGACCGATCGTAGCGGCGCCCGGCGGGGCGTCTCGGCGCCAGGCGGCGCGCTCAGGGCCCGCAGAGCGGATTGGCCACGGTCCCGTGCACGGCGGCGTGCGGGCGGTTGGCCCGGTCGCGGTACCCGTCGAGGTGCAGACGGTTGCGGTTGAGGCACAACCGGGCGATCCGCGGGGCGAAGAGGTCGAACAGCGCGAACCGCTCCTTGAGTTCGGGGAAGCGCTCCTGGTGGCGCACGATCTCCTCCCGTACCAGCGCCCAGAACTCGTTTTCGGGAACGCCGAGTTGCTGCTCGCACAACGGCGCGAGATAGCGGAACACTCCGATGAACAGGCCCGAGTGGATGAACTGGGTGAGGAATTCCGGCGACTCGGTGAGCAGCACGGCGCGGACGTCCGCCGGCATGGTGTCGTGTTCCGGCAGCGGCTGGGCGGAGACGTTCACGTCGTCGACGAAATCCTTCACCGCCAGCCGCACCGGGATGTCGTGCTCGTCGTAGACGACGATCGCGTTCTCGCCGTGCGGGGAGAACACCGTGCCGTACCGGTAGAGGAAGTGCAGCAAAGGAGGGAGAAGCGCGGCGAAGAGGTGTCGCAGCCACACTCGCGGGGAAAGCCCTGACCGGGCGACGAGTTCGGCCGTGAAGGCGCGGCCCGCCGGGTCGGTGTGCAGCAGTGCGGCAAGCGTCCGTGCGCGCTCGCCGGGAGCGAGGTACGCGGTCAGCGGCTCGCGCCAGATACAGCCAAGCAGTTCGCGGTACTGATAGGGCACCGCGGGCATCTTGTCGTATTGCGGATGGGCGACGGTGACGGACGCCACCTCGCCGAGCAGGATCACCCGGGCCTCGTCGCGCAGGAACCGGTCGTGGTCGCGCAGCGTGTGCACCCAGCCGGTGACCGCGGGGGCGGCCAGCGTGCGCTCGGTGGGCAGGCCGCGCCAGACCAGGGTGTTGAGCACCGACAGCGGGAGCTTGACGGTGCGGCGGTGCGGCCGGCTGGTGTTGAGGAACGTGCGGATCGACTGCTGCGGCAGCCGCAGGTCGTTGTCAGTGGTGAGGTGGATGATGGACCTGTCGGCGATCGCGGGTGCGAAGAGCGGGGCGACGACCTGTTCCCACTGCCAGGGGTGGACGGGCAGCAGCAGGTAGTCGGCGGGATTGCGGTCGTGGTCGGCGATCGTGCGGTGGAAGGAGTCGAGGGTCTCGGGGGCGAGTTCCTCGGCGTAGAGCGGGTCGGAGGTGTTCAGGGTGCCGGTGCCCCGGTATTCGGCGAGGTCGCGGTGGACGGCGATCCACGGCAGTCGGTGGCGTCTGCGGGCTTCGGGCGCCCAGTGCGCCGCGTCGGCGTCCGAGAACCCGATACGGCCCTTGTTGGCCACGAGCCATGGGTGGCCGGTCTGGTGCCCTTCGAGTTCGGCGTAGCCGAGGTCGGCGAGCTCGGCGGCCGGCAGCGCGGTGGCGTCCAGTCGCACATCGGCGCACAGCGTGGCGAGCAGTTCCCTGATCAGGTGGCCCGTGGTGTCGCCGCTGAGCCCGAGCACGCTGTCGTGGCCGTGCGCGAGGAAGTGCAGCGGGTCGCCGGTCGGGGTGATGCTGCCCGCGTCCACGTACCAACTCCCGTACGAGCCGCGGCGCGCGCGGAAGCGGTAGGTGACGTCGGGTGCGACGTCGACCCGGTACGCGTCGGGGCCGGACGCCGGGTCGGGCTGCGGCGCGATCACGTCTTCGTAGGCGAACTCGGCGAGCATCTTGGCGAGCAGCCGCCTGGCCGCGCGCTCCCACGCGGCGCCGGACTCGGTCGGGGATGGCATCGTCACGGTGGGCTCCTGCGGACGGGACGGAAGGGCTGCTTTGCGAAGCGGCCGCCGCCGGTCGGACACGACCGGCGCGGTCGGGCGTGCTCGGCGGCGTCCGGTCGCGATCGGATGCGGTCGGACACCGCCGGACGCGGTCGGGCACCGTGTCAGACGCGGTGACGCAGGGCTCGGTCGCGGATCATCAGGGCGGCGCGCTTCCCCGGCAGGTCGACCTCCGCGGAGAGCCGGAAGCCGGCGGCGAGGAAGGCCGCCACGGAGGGGGTGTTGCGCAGGTCCGGTTCGGCGATCACCCGGCCACAGGCGGAGCGGTGGTCCAGGACCAGGTCGGAGACCGCGCGCAGCAACGTGCCGCCCAGGCCGCGGGCGCGGTCGGCGACACCGCCGATGAGCAGATGGACGCCGGTGTCGTGCGGCCGGGCGGGGTAGTAGCGAGCGATCGGGTCGAGGTCGGCGCGATACACCTCCCAGTAGCTCATCGCACTGCCGTCGAGCACGCCGAGGCAGGGCACGCTGCGGCCGTCGCCGTCGAGTTGGGCCCGCACATGGGCCTCGGTGACCCGCTGCTCGCCGGCCAGTTCCCAGAACTCGGCGACTGCCGGATCGTTCATCCACCGGGTGAGGACCGCGAGGTCCCGGTCAGGGACGACCGGGACCAGCCGGAAGGGCCCGGCCGGTGTTTCGGCGGCCGGCCAGGCCGCGATGCCGTCGAGCAGCCCGCCCGCGACGCCACCGGCTGCTCCCGCCGCGCCCCCGCCGCCCGTCGGCTCCCCCACGGCGCTGTCCGAGAACAGCGCGAGGACCTCCGGTGGCAGTTTCAGGTCGAGGGTGTCCTCGGTACTGGAGTCGGCGGATGGCAACGGAACTCCTTCCTGTCCCGGTCGGGCGCGGAAGGGCCGCGCGGGCGGGGCGTAGAGGCCGGTCGGCGGTGGTGCGTGCCGCCGCTCAGCGGGCCAGCGGGTTGGGCAGGGTGACGTACACGGACTGGGTGTCGACCGGCCCGACGAGTTCGTCCATTCCGTGCAGCCGGGTCAGCAGGTTGGCCTTGCAGCGCAGTTGCGGGCTGTGCAGCAGTCGCTCGGGGAGGCGGCTGGAGCCGCCCGCCACGCCCGCGAGGAACCGGCGGAAGGCGGCGAGCAGCACCTCCTCGTCGGCGAGCCGCTGCGCGCCGAAGGCGCCGATCAGGCCGAGGACGTTGTTGATGCCGAGGTAGTAGGCGAACCGCTCGTCGGCCACCTCGTCGGCGACGAAGGTGTCGCTGTGGGCGCCGATGCCGGGCAGTTGGCGTTCCAGGGCGTCGCGGTGCGACTCGCGGAAGTAGTAGCCCTGGTTGTCGCGGTAGCGGCCGCCGCGCGGCCAGCCGTCGGCGTCGAGCAGCACGATGGTGTTCTGCTGGTGCGCCTCGAGCGCGATGCCCGCCTCGCCGTCCAGCCACAGCGCCGGCCGGACCACCTCGTCGAGGTAGCGCAGGAACCACTCGGTGGCGACCGCGGTCCCCGGCCGTCCGCTCCGCTCGGAGAGGCGGCCGACGAGCACCGCGAGCCGGGAGACCAGCGCCGGTGCGGGCAGTCGCGGCCAGGGCCGCGGGGAGGTCAGTCCGGCCACGCAGTGCGCCTGCGCGCCGGGCCCGAACGGGTTGTGCCGCAGGGCGACGTCAAGACCTGGCAGCGGGCGGCCGTCCCTGTCGTCCACGCCCAGCCAGGCGGGGTCACGAACGATGTCGAACCGGGGATAGGTCTCGTGCCAGCGGGCGGCCAGCCCGCTGCGCAGCAGCCGGTGCACCTCGGTGCCGCGCAGCAGCTCCTTGCGGAGGTTCTCCCGGCGGGAGTTGGTGATGCGCAGGGCCAGCGACAGCTTCAACATGACCTGTTCGCCCGACCGGTAGACCGTGCGCACCGACGAGGTGGGGTGCCACGGGTCCCCGAGGGTGCCCAGGTCGTGCAGCAGCCCGGCGTCGAACAGCTCCTGTACGGCGGGCCGATGGCGGACCTCGCGTGCCTGCCACGGGTGCAACGGCAGCGGCGCGGTACCGGCGGGCAGCACAGGGCTTGGCCCGGCCAGTGCCGTGAGCAGGTCGGGCGCGGACACCGGGCGGCCGCGATCGGTCCACGCCGAATCGGTGGCGAGCAGCGAGGTGTCCACCGCGAACCAGTGCAGCGGGAAGGCGCCGCGCAGCTCGGGCGAGTAGGCCGCCGACTCGGCGTCGCCCAGGCCGTCGCGGCTCTTGGGCGTCGGGTGCAGCGGGTGGCCGAGGATCAGCGCCTGCTCGGAGTCGAGGAACGGCAGTTCGGGATCACCGTGGCCGGGGCGTTCGCGCCGGTCGGTGACGAAGACGGCGGTCCGGCGTACCGAGTCCGCCACCCTTGCGACCAGGTCGGCGCCCTCCGCCGGGTCGGCGCCGCTCTCCCGGGCCAGCAGCGCGGCGAGTTCGACCGCGGTCAGCGGCCGCTGGTCGGCCGTGGTGAGCCGGACGGGCCCGAAGCGGTGGTGGCCGGTGGCGGACCAGTGGTGGACGACCGCACCGGCCGCGGTGCCCGCCGCCGGCAGCGGCACCCGCAGCAGCTCGTCGGCCGGCTGTGCCAGGCCCTTCTCGCGGGTCCAGCAGCGCAGCAGTGCCTCGGTGCCGGCGGCGTCGGCCACGGCATACGGCTCCTCGCGAGCCAGCGGGTCGGGACCGGTCACGATCCGGGGGGTGCGTGCCCGCTGGGGCGGCACGGAGGTGGCGGTGTCATGGCGGTCGGTGCCGGCGGGGTCCACGGGTGCGGTCATGCCAGGGGCCTCACTTGTCGGTACGGCGGTACGGCGGTGCGGCAGTGCTGTACGGGGGCGGGGGTGATGTGCCTTGGTGGGTCGGTGCGCTTCGGGGCGGCGGCGCCGTGCGCCGGGGCAACGGCTCGGCGTGGCACGCGGTGGGGCACGGCTGCCGCGCCCCACCGTCGCGGTCGGGTCGTGACGCGGTCAGGAGCCGGCCGGCCGAGCGGAGCGGGGATCGGCATCCTGCGCGCCGGCGTGCCCGCGGTGCGGTGGTCGCCCTCACGGGGTGCCCGCCGGCTGTGCCTCGCCCGCTCGCAGGGTGTCGATCCCCCTGGCCCGCCCGCCGATGGGGCCGCCACGGCTGCCGGCGTCGGGCACGTCGGCGGCAGCGACGGCGTCGGAGAGCCGGTCCAGTACGGCTTCGGCCTGCTCGTCGGTGATCGTCAGCGGTGGCAGCAGCCGTACGACGCTGGAGTGCCGACCACCCAGTTCGATGATCAGACCGCGCCGCAGGGCCTCCTGCTGGACGCGGGCGGCGAGACGCGGCGCGGCAGGCAGCGCCCCGCGGTCGTCGGGCTCGGCGCCGGTGTCCACGAGTTCGACGCCGATCATCAGGCCGCGGCCGCGCACGTCGCCGATGCAGGCGTGGTGGGCGGCCAGACCGCGCAGCCGGCGCAGGATGCGGGACCCGACCTCCTCGGCCCGCTCGTGCAGCGCGTTCCGCGCCACGTAGCGGATCGTGGCGGTGCCCGCGGCCATGGCGAGTTGGTTGCCGCGGAAGGTGCCGGCATGGGCACCTGGGTGCCAGGCGTCCAGTTCCTCGCGGTAGACGATCACCGCGAGCGGCAGGCTGCCGCCGATGGCTTTGGACAGCACCATCACGTCGGGCACGATGCCGCTGCGCTCGACCGCCCAGAACGTACCGGTGCGGCCGACTCCGGTCTGCACCTCGTCGGCGATCAGCGGGATGCCGCGGGCCGCGGTGATCTCCCGCATCCGGCGCAGCCAGGTATCCGGGGCCGGGATGACGCCGCCCTCGCCCTGGACGGGCTCCAGCAGCATCGCCGCGGGCTGCTGCACGCCGCCCTTGGGGTCGTCGAGCAGACTGGCCGTCAGCCGCGCGGACAGCTCCGCACCGCGCTCGCCCCCGGTCCCGAACGGGCAGCGGTAGTCGTACGGATACGGCAGCCGGGTGACGCGCGCGTCCGCCTCGGCGGTGGCTCGCGCGTCGGTGTCGCCGGTGGCCGCGAGGGCCGCCGCGGTCATGCCGTGGTAGGCGCCGGAGAAGGCGAGCAGGCCGGTCCGGCCGGTGGCGATCCGGGCGAGCTTGATGGCCGCCTCGACCGCGTCGGTGCCGGCCGGGCCGCAGAACTGGATGCGGCCGTGGTCGGCGAGCGCGGGTGGCAGCGTCTCGAACAGGGCGGTGGTGAAGTCGTCCTTCACGGGCGTGGCGAGATCCAGGACGTGCAGGGGCGCGCCGGAGTCCAGCACCCGCCTGACCGCTTCCAGGACCACCGGGTGGTTGTGGCCGAGCGCCAGCGTGCCCGCGCCTGACAGGCAGTCCAGGTAGCGACGGCCGTCGGCGCCCTCGATGGTCATCCCGCGGGCGCGGACCGGTACCACGGGCAGCGACCGCGCGTACGTGCGCGCCGCGGACTCGCGCTGTGCCTGTCTGCGCAGGATCGCCTCCCCCGCACCGAAGTCTTCGGCGGGTGCCGTGAGTTGTCCCGGCACGCTCGAAGTGGCCGCCACGTGTGCTCTCCTCCTGCTCGGCGTTCCGTCCGTCCCCCATCCGTACTAACGACGCGGTCACCGACCGATCACGGGCCGTCGCCCGACTTTCCCGCGCGGAACCGCCCACAGGTCCGGTGCCGTCCATGAATCAGGCAGCACACGAGCCACGAACGCACGAATCAGGGGGACATACGTCCATGCCATCGATACGCAGGCCGCTGATCGCCGTGGCGGCCGCGGCACTTCTCGCGGGCGCGGCCACCGCGTGCGGGCCGTCCGGGAGCGACGACGCCAAGGCGACGACGTCGCCGAGTGCCACCGCGGCGGCCAGGAAGACACTGCCCAAGCTGCCTACGTCACTGCCCACGAGCCTCGGCGACCTGAAGAAGTGGGAACAGGCGTACAAGGACGGCGGCTGGAAGAACTGGGACAAGTCGTCGTGGCTGCGCAAGGCCCAGGACTTCGTCAACCCGGTGATCGACGGTCTGTGGAGCAACGACCGGATGAAGGGCGCCGATCAGGACGACAAGCAGGTGCCCGCGGATGTGCCCGCCGACCAGGGGAAGACCGACCCGGTGCCGGCGCCCGAGGCGGCCAGGAAGGTCGGCTCGCCGTACCACGACAACGCGCCGGCGGTCGGCAAGCTCTTCTTCGACAGCCCGAAGGGGCCCATGGTCTGCTCGGCCACGGTGGTCGACGATCCGGCGCACCCGGGCAAGTCGAACCTGGTGTGGACGGCCGGGCACTGCGTCCACGCGGGCAAGAGCGGCGGTTGGTACCGCAACATCGCCTTCGTGCCCGACTACAACGACGCCGGTCAGAGCGCGGCCGCGCTGGCGAACGCGGGCGTGGACAAGCTCGCGCCGTACGGCGTGTGGTGGGCGGACTGGGCCGGCACCTCGGACGAGTGGATCGACTCCGGCTCCGAGGAGGGCGGCGGCGGGTCGCCGTACGACTTCGCGGTGCTGCACGTGACGCCCGCGAAGGGCTCCGGCGGCAAGTCGCTGCAGGAGACGGTCGGGGCGGCGATGCCGGTGTGGTTCGACGCTCCCTCGACGACGCAGATCAAGACCATCGGCGCATGGGGCTACCCGGCGGAGGCGCCTTACGACGGCCAGCGGATGTACGCCTGCCAGGGCAAGCCGGGCCGGCTGTCGCTGCTCGCCTCGGCACCGACGGAGTACCGGCTCGGCTGCACGATGACCGGCGGTGCCTCCGGTGGCGGGTGGTTCGCCACGATGCCGGACGGCAAGCAGGGGCTGGTCAGCAACACCTCGATCGGCCCGGTCACGGCAACGTGGCTGGCGGGGCCCCGGCTGGGCGCGGACGCGAAGAAGCTCTACGACGGAGTGAGCAAGAAGTTCAGCTGAGCCGGGTGACGGTGACAGCGCAGTGACGGGTAAGGGTCCGCCTCCAGGAGGCGGACCCTTACCCGTTGTCGTGCGCCCAGGAGGCGGACCTCGGCCCGGTGGCCGGTCGAACTCCGGTCAGTGCTGGGCGGCGAGGGTGAACGGCGCCAGCTCTGCGGCCAGATCCTCGTGCACCCGCACCCGCAGCAGCGTGCCTTCGCCGGTGTGCTCCTCGGAGAGCACCTCGCCGTTGGCATGCGCCCGGGAGACCAACCCGCCGTGGGTGTAAGGCACCAGTGCCTCGACCTCCACCTGCGGGCGCGGCAACGCGTCGTCGATGATCTCCAGAAGCTCGTCGATGCCCTGCCCGCTGCGCGCGGACACCGCGATGGCGTGCTTCTCGGCCCGCAACAGCCGCTGGAGGACCAGCGGGTCGGCCGCGTCAGCCTTGTTGACCACCACGATCTCCGGCACCTGGAGTGCGCCGACATCGCGGAACACCTCGCGGACCGCGGCCAGTTGCTCCTCGGGCACCGGATGCGAGCCGTCCACCACGTGCACGATCAGGTCGGCGTCGCCGACCTCCTCCATGGTGGAGCGGAACGCCTCGACCAGGTGGTGCGGCAGGTGCCGGACGAACCCGACCGTGTCGGCGAGCGTGTAGAGCCGCCCGCTGGGCGTCTCGGCGCGCCGAACCGTCGGGTCCAGGGTGGCGAACAGGGCGTTCTCCACCAGGACTCCGGCGCCGGTGAGCCGGTTGAGCAACGAGGACTTGCCCGCGTTGGTGTAGCCGGCGATGGCCACAGACGGCACCTTGTGGCGCCGCCGCTCCTGGCGCTTGAGGTCGCGGCCGGTCTTCATCTCCGCGATCTCCCGGCGCATCTTGGCCATCTTCTCGCGGATGCGCCGCCGGTCGGTCTCGATCTTGGTCTCACCGGGTCCGCGGGTGGCCATGCCGCCGCCCGAGGAGCCGGAGCCACCGCCACCCATCTGCCGGGACAGCGACTGGCCCCAGCCGCGCAGCCTCGGCAGCATGTACTGCATCTGCGCGAGCGAGACCTGCGCCTTGCCCTCACGGGACTTGGCGTGCTGGGCGAAGATGTCCAGGATCAGCGCGGTGCGGTCGACCACCTTGACCTTGACGACGTCCTCGAGGTGGATCAGCTGGCCGGGGCTCAGCTCACCGTCGCAGACCACGGTGTCGGCGCCGGTCTCGACGACGATGTCCCGCAGCTCCTGCGCCTTGCCGGAGCCGATGTACGTAGCCGGGTCCGGCTTGTCGCGGCGCTGGACCACGCCGTCCAGCACGATGGCGCCCGCGGTCTCGGCGAGGGCGGCGAGTTCGGCCAGCGAGTTGTCGGCGTCGTCGACGGTGCCGGAGGTCCACACCCCGACGAGCACCACGCGCTCCAGACGGAGCTGCCGGTACTCGACCTCGGTGACGTCCTCCAGCTCGGTGGAGAGTCCGACGACCCGGCGCAGAGACGCGCGGTCGGAGCGGTCGAACTGGTCGCCGTCCCGATCCTCGTCGATCTCGTGGCTCCAGGCCGCGTCCTCTTCCATCAGGGCGTCGGCCCGAAGGCTCTCCGGGAGGCGCTGGCGGTTGTTCGAAGAAGAGGAGGAAGCGTTGGAGGTCATCGGGTCCTTCGGTCGTACGGTCAGTGGCCGGCAGCCGTGGTGGCGCCGTTACCTTCGATGGTCGCACGCCGGGGCGGAAGGGTCACGCGACTTTCGGTCCGACCGGCGGCCGGTTCCGCGAGAAGTTCGCATTCCGAACGAAATCCGCACAGGATCACCCGCAGGAGTGACGAAATCCGGGAACAGCGGGAAGCGACCGCCCGTTTACTCAGTGTGATCAGTTACGGACAGCAGCGACAGCAGGCTGGGCGCGGTAGACGTCGTACACGCCCGGCACCGACTTCATGGCCCGCATCAGCCCGGCGAGGGCTTCGGGCGCGGGCAGCTCCACGGTGTAGGTGTGCCGGACGCGATGCTCCTGCGGCGGCTCCACGGCCGCGGAGACGATGCCGATCCCCTGGGCGGCGATCACCTCGGTGAGGTCGGCGAGCAGTCTCGGCCGGCTGAGCGCTTCGGCGAGGACGGTGGCGCGGAAGTTCCCTGCGGAGGTGCCGTCGCGCCATCGGACGGGCACGGCGGTCCGCCCGGCCGCCGCCATCCGGGAGCCGGCCGGACACCCGGCCCGGTGCACCGCGACGGTCCCGCCGCGGATCACGAACCCGGTCACGCGGTCCGGCGGCACCGGCGTACAGCAGCGCGCCAGCCGCACCGCGGCACCGGGCAGGTCGGTGACGGCCACCGGGTCGGTGTCCGGCGTGCTGTCGACCGCCGGCAGCGGACGGGCGGCGGGCGCGGCGGCCGGCCGGGCCCCGCCGGGCGCGGTCGGGTGCAGCGCCAGCCAGCCGGTGATGGCGATCCGGGCGGCCGGAGTGGTCGCGTGCTCCAGCCATTCGGGGTCGGGGCCCTCGGGCTCGCGCGCCGACGCGGCGGTGTCGTCCATCAGAAGCTGGAGAGCGTCGCCGTCGCGCAGGCGGGTGCCGAGCGGCGCCAGCCTGCCGTTGACCCGCGCGCCGACGCAGGCGTGGCCGACCTCGCCGTGGACGGCGTAGGCGGCGTCCACGCAGCTCGCGCCCGCGGGCAGCCGGAGAGTGCCGGAGCGGTCGCCGTCCTGGCTGGTGAAGACGGTGATCTCGCGGTCCTGGGCAAGGTCGTCGCGCAGCGCCGTCCAGAAGGTGTCCGGGTCCGGGGCGGCGCGCTGCCACTCCAGCAGCCGGGCGAGCCAGCCCGGCTGGGTGGGGTCGGGGTCCGCCCAGCCGTCCCCGGCGGCGCCTGACGCCTCCGGGCCCTGCGCGGCCTCGGCCGCGTAGGGGTCGCCGAGGGCGATCACACCGGCCTCGGCGACACGGTGCATCCGCTTGGTGCGCACCAGCACCTCGGCGATCCGGCCGTGCCGGTCGGCGACGGCGGTGTGCAGCGATTGGTAGAGGTTGAACTTGGGAGCGGCGATGAAGTCCTTGAACTCGGCGATGACGGGGGTGAAACAGGTATGCAGCTCGCCCAGCACGGCGTAGCAGTCGGCGTCCTCGTCCACGAGGACGAGCAGGCGGCCGAAGTCGCAGCCGCCCAGTTCGGTCACGCCGCGCTTGAGCATCAGGCGGTGCACGGACACGGTGTGGCGGGGTCGGATGCCGACCTCGGCGGCGATGCCCGCGTCACGCAGCACACCGCGCAGGTCGTCGGCGACGACGGAAAGGGGGTCGGGCCGCGCCCCGGCCGCTTCGATCATCGCGCGGGTGCCGGCGTGCTCCTCGGGGTGGAGGATGGCGAAGACCAGGTCCTCCAGTTCGCTCTTGAGCGCCTGCACGCCGAGCCGTTCGGCGAGCGGGATGAGCACGTCGCGGGTGACCTTGGCGATGCGGGCCTGCTTCTCGGGCCGCATCACCCCGAGGGTGCGCATGTTGTGCAGCCGGTCGGCGAGTTTGATCGACATCACCCGCACGTCGTTGCCGGTCGCGACGAGCATCTTGCGGAAGGTCTCGGGTTCGGCGGCGGCACCGTAGTCGACCTTCTCCAGCTTGGTGACGCCGTCGACGAGATAGCTGACCTCCTCGCCGAAACCCCGCCGGACCTGATCGAGCGTCACCTCGGTGTCCTCGACGGTGTCGTGGAGCAGCGAGGCGGTCAACGTGGTGGTCTCGGCGCCGAGTTCGGCGAGGATGAGGGTGACCGCGAGCGGGTGGGTGATGTACGGCTCGCCGCTCTTGCGGGTCTGCCCCCGGTGCGAGGACTCGGCGAGCACGTAGGCGCGGCGCAGGGTCTCGACCTCTTCGCGGCCGGCCTCGGGATGGCGGGTGCGGTGGACCTTGATCAGATGCTCGATGGCACCGGGCAGGCGGCCCCTGCTGTGGCCGTTGCTCCCCAGGAGCGCCACCCGGCCCAGACGGCGGAGGTCGATCCGGCGCAGATCAATCCGGCGCAGCCCGCGCCGGACGACATCGGCGGCGTTCTCCGCGCTCTCCGCGTTCACCGCGTTCACCGCGTTGTCTGCGCTCATCGGGGCCTCCCGGCAGCGTGGACCGGCTGCGGGAACTCACCACGCCCCGTGGGGCCGCGCCGGTGATTGATGCTATCGAGCCCACCACGTGCGGCTGCCACGCTCTCGCCGAGAGTGATCCCCATCACCCGTTCGAGGGAAGGCGTACGGGTGTGGTGACCTGATACGTCCGGTTCGGGTGGGGCGAGCCGGCGCCGACGGTGCCAAGGCGGCCCACGAAGGGACCGCCGGGGGCCGCCGGGTCAGCGCCCGGAGCCGGCGAGCCAGGCGGGGTCGATGGTGCCTTCGGCGAGGATGACGGCGGGACCGGTCATCTCGATCTCGCCGTCGGCGCGCTCGGTGATCACCAGACGGCCGCCGGGCACGTCGACGGTGTAGGTGACCGGCTGGCCAGTGGCAGTGGGGTCCAGACCGTCCCTGCGGGCGGCGGCGACCATCACCGCGCACGCGCCGGTGCCGCAGGAGCGGGTCTCTCCCGAGCCGCGCTCGTGCACCCGCATGGCGACATGGGCGGGGCCGCGGTCGACCACGAACTCGACGTTGGTGCCGTTCGGATAGGCCGAGCCGGGACTGACGGCGGGTGCGCGCAGCAGGTCGCCGGCGTCGTCCAGGTCGTCGACGAAGGCCACCGCGTGCGGGTTCCCCATGCTGATGTGCACGGCGGGCCAGGTGCGGCCGTCGACACCGATGTTGACGGCGCCGCCGGGCAGTTCGGCGGGCCCCATCGTGACGGTGACGTCGCCCGGTGTGCCGTCCGCGCCGTCCTTGCCGATGTGGACATGCCGCACTCCGGCGCGGGTGGCGATGTCCAGGTCCCCGGCGCCGGCGCGTCCGGTCCGCTGGAGATAGCGGGCGAAGACCCGTACGCCGTTACCGCACATCTCGGCGATGCTGCCGTCGCTGTTGCGGTAGTCCATGAACCACTCGGCCTCGGCGGCGAGTGCGGCCGCCTCCGGATGGGCGGCGGAGCGTACGACCCTGAGCAGACCGTCGGCGCCGATGCCCGCCCGCCGGTCGCACAGCCGCGCCACGTCGCCCGCCGACAGTTCGAGCCGGCCGTCCGGGTCGGGGACGATCACGAAGTCGTTCTCGGTGCCGTGGCCCTTGAGGAAGGCGATGGGGGCGTCGGCGGGGGGCGCGTCAGTCACAGGTCCGATCGTACGTGGTCGGCCGTCGTCGGTGCCGGGTAAGCCGCCCGCACGGCGCTGACCTGGCGGCGCGCCGTCAGCGCAGCCGGGCGACCCGCCAGACGGCGAGCAACGCCAGCAGCACGATGAGTGCGGCGTAGCCGGCGACGTAGCGCCAGTCGGCGCGCTCGCCCGAGCCCCGCGCGGGCAGTCCCGGCCAGGTCTGGCCGATCCGGCGGGCGGCCGCCAGGCCCCACCCGGCCGCGCAGCAGCACAGCAGCAGGCCGAGCATCGCGACCACCGGGCCGGTGTCCCCCGACTCGAAGGCGAGCGGGAAGGCGAACATCAGCGAGCCGCCGACGGCCAGGGCGACGATCGGCGCGATCTGCCAGATCCGCAGCCGTCGCTGCGGCCGCAGCTCGCGGAAGGACTCGCCGTCCGCCATCGACGGCATCGGCTCCCCGGCCTCGAGCGGGTCGAGGTCGTCCAACACGCCGAGCGGTTCCAGCCGGTCGAGCCGTTCCAGGTTGTCGTACCGGTCGAGCGACGCGACCGACGCGAGCGGATCGCCGGGGTCGTCCGGATCGACGGCGACGTCGGCCACGGAATCGGGGCCGGGCTCGGGGTCGGCGGGCGCGTCCGGACCGATCAGCGCGTCCGGATCGAACGGAGCGTCCACGGAGTTCAACGACTCCAGGGAGTCCAGCGGTGGACGGGAGTCCGGAATCTGCCCCTGCCGGTGGTTCCGGTTCCGACTCCTCGCCGAGCGGTCGGAGTCCGTCGATGTGTCGCGCCCCGGTGGGGTGTCGCGTGGGCCGGCTGCCATCGCCACGCGCCCTCCCGTACGTCGACACAGTAGCTCGAAGCACGATGATGACACGGGCGGGAGGCGCCTCCGGGACACCGAGGCGTCCCGATGCAATCACGTGATCAGGCTGTGACCGCTTCTTGGAGTATCCCGCGCCAACGCCAGCGCCTGCCCGGCGAGTTCCGTTCCCTGGGTCGTGAGCCAGTGCACACGCGGGTCGCGCCGGAACCACGAGTCCTGACGCCGGGCGAAGCGCTTGGTGGCGCGTACGGTCTCCGCGTGCGCGTGCTCCTCGGTGCAGTCGCCGGCGAACCAGGCGAGCACCTGCTGGTAGCCCAGGGCGCGCGACGCCGTACGGCCCTCGCGCAGCCCGGCCGCCTCCAAGGCGCGCACCTCCGCGACGAGTCCGGCCTTCCACATCCGGTCCACGCGCAGCGCGATCCGCTCGTCGAGCTCGGGCCGCGGGACGGCGACCCCGATCTGCACGGTGTCGTAGACGGACTCGGGGCCGGGCAGGTTCGCGGTGAAGGGCTGCCCGGTGATCTCGACCACCTCCAGCGCGCGCACGATCCGGCGGCCGTTGCTCGGCAGGATCGCCCGAGCGGCCTCGGCGTCCACGGCGGCCAGCCGGGCGTGCAGGGCACCCGGCCCCCGCATGTCGAGTTCGGCCTCCAGGCGGGCGCGGACGGCGGGATCGGTACCCGGGAAGCGGAGGTCGTCGAGGGCCGCGCGGACGTAGAGCCCGGAGCCGCCGACCAGGATCGGCACCTTGTCCTCGGCGTGCAGCCGGTCGATCTCCTCACGGGCCAGTCGCTGGTAGTCGGCGACGTTGGCGGCCTGCGTGACGTCCCAGATGTCGAGCAGGTGGTGCGGCACGCCGCCCCGCTCCTCGTCGGTGAGTTTGGCGGTGCCGATGTCCATGCCCCGGTAGAGCTGCATGGAGTCGGCGTTGATCACCTCACCGCCCAACTCCCGTGCCAGGGCGACGCCCAGATCGGACTTGCCGGCCGCGGTGGGCCCGACGACGGCGATCACGCGCTTGTTCACCCTGCAAGTCTCCCAAACTCCGCCGTGACGTACCGATCGAGTGATGATCGCAGGCGCCGGCCGACCGGTTGTCCACAGGGCGTGGCGGTCGGCGGCGCGAAAAGCCGGCAGCACGGGTATGGTCGAGAAGTGGAGGGTGCCATGTGCCCTTTGGTGTGCTTTGCGACCTGGTCACCGCCGGTGTCGGCGCATCCCGGCCGTCCCCCTGGCCGTCACTTCGAGGGGAATCCCAGGGAAGGTGCCAGATGAGCTTCATGGACTCGCTCAAGGGCAAGCTCGGCGTGTCGAAGGACAAGGCCGCAGACCTCGCCAAGCAGCACGGCGACAAGATCCAGCAGGGCCTCGACAAGGCGGCCAAGACCGTCGACTCCAAGACCGGCGGCAAGTACAGCAACCAGATCAACTCGGGTGTGGGCAAGGCGAAGGACGCCGTGAAGGGTTACGGCGACAAGGGCCGCGACGCCACCTGAGCACCGACCCAACCGGTCCTGGTTCCGGGTGCCTCCCCGGGCCGTGACCAGCGCGCGGACCTATGAGCGCGCGCCCTGATGCCGGACGGCCGCGGACCCCACCATCCGCGGTCAGTCCACGTTCCGGGCCGATGCGCGTACGCGTCCGCACCGCACGGCGGCCCCACGGCTCGCCTCGGCGGGCCCGCTACGTCCAGGTCGCGACGAAGTAGCCGACCCCGTACGGCGCCGCGTCGTACAGCAGCTCACCCGCCAGCCCGGCGCCGCGTGCCGCTCCCGCCAGCACCTGCCACGGCGCCCGCCCCGCCGCCTGGACCGCCTGGGCCAAGGCCGTGTCGAGCCCCTCCAGCGCCGCGGTGTCGGCCGCGCCGAGCGCCGCGGCCACGGCGGCGTCGAACGGTTCCGCCCGCTCGTCCAGATAGCCGGGTGCCTTGACCGTACGGCACGCACTGCCGTCGCCCATGACCAGCAGCGCGACCCGCGGCGCCGCATCGGCGACGGCCCGCCCGACCACCGCGCACCGCTCCTGCTCCAGTTCCTCGCCCACCCCGAGCCCCTCGACGGGCGACGCCTGCCAGCCGCGCAGCAGCCACGCGGCCACCGCGAGCGAGGACGGCAGCGGAACCGGCAAGGCGGGCGGCGCCGCGTCCACACGGTCGGAGGACGGCTCCGCGGTCCGCTCTTCGGCGGGCTCGTCAGCGCGCGGCTGTCCCAGCGTCACGTCGACCGCGACGCCGTAGCCGCGGAAGGAGCCGACCGCACCGGGAGGGAAGACCTCGCGCCCAGGTCGCGGGGCCGGACCGACGACGACCAGCCGTTCCGGTCGCGCCGCGGCCAGCACGCCGACGGCGTCCGCGCAGGCCGCCCGCAGGGTGTCCAGCTCGGGCGCGGCACCGGCCGCGACCTCGGGTACGAGCAGCGGCGGGCAGGGGCAGACAGCAGCGGCGACCAGCATGATCGGAACCCTACCGGCCCGGCCTCCCACCGGCCCGGGTCCCCGCCGCCGGTCTGACGCCGATCCGACGCCGGTCTGACGCCGATCCAACGCCGGTCTGACGCCGGTCCAACGCGGGTCTGGCGCCGATCCGATGCCGGTCTGACGCCGATACGGCCCCGCTGACGAGCCACGGCCGCGAGCCCACGCCGACCGCGTCCCCCGCCCGACGGCAGCCCCCGGTCGCCGCCCAGGGCACTCTCGAAGGCCGCCGACGGCCCTTCAGCGCCTCTGCCGGCCCCGCACGCCCATCTCCCCGGCCGCGACGTCCGCGGCCCTCAGTCGAGCGCGCAGCCGCCCGCCGGGACCGCCTCGGGCGAGGGAGCCGGAGCACCGATCGTCGGCAGGCCGAGCATCACGCCTGCGGGCTTGGCGGCCGCAGCGCCCTGGCGCCGCTCCCAGGCGTCACCGGCGCGAGTGCGGCGGACCGACAGCGGGGGCCGCTCGGCGAGCAGGTGGTGCGGGGCTCCGTAAGTGATCTCGACGGTCGCCATGTCGCCGGGCCTGACCTCCTGCTCCGGCCGCGCGAAGTGCACCAGCCGGTTGTCGGGGGCACGGCCGGACAGCCGGTGGGTGGCGTCGTCCTTGCGGCCCTCGCCCTCGGCGACCAGCACCTCCAGGGTGCGGCCGACCTGCTTCTTGTTCTCCTCCCAGGAGATCTCGTCCTGGAGCGCCACCAGCCGCTCGTAGCGCTGCTGCACGACCGCCTTGGGGACCTGGCCGTCCATCTCGGCCGCCGGGGTGCCGGGCCGCTTGCTGTACTGGAAGGTGAACGCCTGCGCGAAGCGCGCCTGGCGCACGACCTCCAGGGTCTGCTCGAAGTCCTCCTCGGTCTCGCCGGGGAAGCCCACGATGATGTCGGTGGTGATGGCGGCGTCCGGCATCGCGGCGCGCACCTTCTCGATGATGCCGAGGTAGCGGTCCTGCCGGTACGACCTGCGCATCGACTTCAGCAGCCGGTCGGAGCCCGACTGGAGCGGCATGTGGAGCTGGTGCATCACGTTCGGCGTCTCGGCCATGGCGGCGATCACGTCGTCGGTGAAGTCGCGCGGGTGCGGGGAGGTGAAGCGGACCCGTTCCAAGCCGTCGACGGCGCCGGTGGCCCGCAGCAGCTTGCCGAACGCCTCGCGGTCGCCGATGTCGGAGCCGTACGCGTTGACGTTCTGACCGAGCAGGGTGACCTCGACGACCCCTTCGGCGACCAGCGCCTCGACCTCGGCGAGCACGTCGCCGGGCCGCCGGTCCTTCTCCTTGCCGCGCAGCGCGGGCACGATGCAGAACGTGCAGGTGTTGTTGCAGCCGACCGAGATCGCGACCCAGGCCGCGTAGGCCGACTCGCGGCGTGAGGGGAGCGTGGAGGGGAACGTCTCCAGCGACTCGACGATCTCGACCTGCGCCTCGTCCGCGATCCTGGACCGCTCCAGCAGCACCGGGAGCTGCCCGATGTTGTGGGTGCCGAAGACGACGTCGACCCAGGGGGCGCGCTTGACGATGGTGTCGCGGTCCTTCTGCGCCAGGCAGCCGCCGACCGCGATCTGCATGCCAGGGCGCGCGGCCTTCTTCGGCACGAGCTGGCCGAGATTGCCGTAGAGCCGGTTGTCGGCGTTCTCCCGCACCGCACAGGTGTTGAAGACCACGACGTCCGCGCCGTCGGCGCCCTCCGGCGCCCGCACATACCCCGCGTCCTCCAGGAGGCCGGCCAGACGCTCGGAGTCGTGGACGTTCATCTGGCACCCGTAGGTGCGGATCTCGTAGCTTCGCTGGAGAGCGGTGTCCTGCGCGGTCATGCCCCCAGGGTAGGCGGTGCCCACGACATACCCGAACCCGGTTTGCCGCCGGGCGGACAGCGACAGCGCACGGGGTGGCGGCCGGGGCCGCCCGGTCCCGGCCGCGCCTTCCTTCCCGGCGGCACGGCTGGCAGGATCGCGGGGCATGGACCTCACCCCCCTCGGCAGCCGGCTCGGCACCCGACGTGCCCTCCAGGTCGTGCTGGCCGCCGCCTCGGCCCTGGCACTGCTGCTGTGGTGGCTGCTGCCGACGGACGGTCCGTCGTACCCGAAGGGGCCGATCTCGCTGGCGACCGGGGTGCAGAGCGGGGTCTACGAGAAGTACGGCGTGCTGCTCAAGAGCGACCTGCGGACCGCCCTGCCCGGTGTGAAGGTCGATCTCAAGCACACCGAGGGCTCCGTGGAGAACATCGAGCAGGTGGCCGACGGGCGCTCCGACTTCACGATCGCCGCGGCCGACGCGGTCGCGTCCTACCGCGGTCCGAACAAGAAGGACCTACGGGCGTGCGCCCGGCTCTACGACGACTACATGCAGCTCGTCGTGCCGCGCGACTCCACCGTGCGGTCGGCACGGGACCTGCGCGGGCTGCGGGTGGGCGTCGGACAGGCCGGATCGGGGGTCAACCTGATCACCCGGCGGCTGCTGACGGCCGCGGGCCTCGACATCGCGAAGGACGTCACCGCGGTGCCGGTCGGGATCGACCAGGCGCCCTCGATGCTGCTCTCCGGCAAGCTCGACGCGTTCTTCTGGTCCGGGGGGCTGCCGACCGCGGCGGTGAGCGCGATGGCGTACCCGACCGACCGTATCCGGCTGGTCCAACTCGGCGACCTGGTGGCCAAGCTGCACTCCATGGGATCGCAGATGCAGTACTACCGGCAGGCGATGATGCCGCCGGACGCGTACCCGCGCGCCCAGGGCGGTCAGTCCGTCGCGACCATCGCGGTGGCGAACCTGCTGGTCACCACGGACCACGCCGACGCCGCTCTGGTGCAGCGGCTGACCAAGGCGGTGATCGACAGCAGGGACTCCATCGGCAAGGTGGTGCACGCGGCCCAACTGGTCGACCTGCGCACCGCCGTCTTCACCGACCCGCTGCCCCTGCACGTGGGCGCGGAGCGCTACTACCGATCCGTGAAGCCGTAGCCGGCGCGCCCGTACGAGCCCCGCGCCACCGGCTGGTCCGAGGGTGTCCGCTCCACCTCACTCGGCGGGCCGTGCCGATGTCACCGGCGCGGTGCGCGGCACCGCCAGCCGCACCTCCAGGCCGTGCGGCTCGCGGCGCCCGAAGCTGATGCTGCCACCGCCCTGGCTGAGCAGCGCCCGCGCGATCGACAGGCCCAACCCCGAGCCGTGCACGTTCTGGTGGCGGGCACTGCGCCAGAACCGGTCACCGATCCGGTCGAGTTCGTCGTCGTTCAGGCCAGGTCCGCTGTCGGCCACCTCGATGGCGACCTGATCGCTGTCGACCGCCACCCGTACCGTGACCGCGCTGCCCTCGGGGGTGAACTTGATCGCGTTGTCGATCACGGCGTCCAGAGCGCTGGACAGCGCGATCGCGTCGGCCCACGCGGTGGCCCCTCCGTGCGCGGGCGCGCTGAAGTGCACGGCGACACCCTCCCGGTCGCCGCTGGGCCGCCAGGCGTCGGCGCGGGTCCTGGCCAGTTCCGCGATGTCGGTGACGCCCAGGTGGCTGCCCGAGCTCTCCGCGACGGCGAGGCCGAGGAGGTCGTCGAGCACCTGGGCGAGTCGGTGGCCCTCCTCCTTCACGGATTCGGCCTCGGTATGGCCGTCGGGCAGCTCGAGGCCGAGCAGCTCGATCCGCAGCAGCAGGGCGGACAGCGGATTGCGCAACTGGTGCGAGGCGTCGGCGACGAAGGCGCGCTGCTGCTCCAGCACGGCTTCGACGTTGTCCGCCATCTCGTTGAACGACCGGACCAGACGCCGAAGTTCCGGGGGTCCCCCGGATGCCCCGACCCGCGACTTCATCCGTCCGGTGGCGATGTCGTGCGTGACCCGGTCCAGCGTCGCGACCGGCAGCAGCACCCAGGCGGTCAGCCGCACCGCGAGCAGGACCGCGATGGCCATCGCCGCGAGCTCTCCGGCCGCGAGCAGCAGCCAGCCGTGCAGGATGCGCGAACGCAGCGCCCCGGTGGGCGAGTCGGTGACGACCACCGCGACCACGTCGCCGTCCCGCACGATCGGCGAGGCGATGGCGAGCATGCGGTGCTGCCACGGCCACACCTGCTCCGGATTGTGGACGCGCCGCCCCAGCAGCGCCGAGTCGTACGCGTCGTACAACTCCCCGCTGGACGGGACCCGCCAACTGTGCGGCGCCGCGGCCATCGACGTGCGGTCCCGGTAGAAGACGCCGGCCCTGATGCCGTAGAGCTGCTCGTACCGGTCGAGTTCGGTCACCAGCGTGTGCAGCCGCTCGTCGTCCTCCGGGTCGACGACCGTGTTCTCGTCGCGAGCCGTGACGAACTGCGCCAGCGCCGCGAAGCGGGTGGTGTCGTCGATACGGTCCACCACGACGCGCTGCTGCTGGGCGGCCGCCTGGCTGGCGGCCAGCGGGAACCCGAGCGCGAGCAGGACGCCGGCCATCAGCACGATGAGCAGCGGCAGGAGTCGTGAGCGCACGGCGGTCCTCGGCTTCTGCGGTCAGCCGGCCGGCACGACGAGCCGGTAGCCGACCCCGCGCACCGTCTCGATCATGGCCGGGGTGCGCAACTTGGAACGCAGCGAGGCCACATGCACCTCCAGGGTGCGGCCGGTTCCCTCCCAGGCGGTGCGCCACACCTCGCTGATGATCTGCTCCCGGCGGAAGACCACCCCGGGCCGCTGGGCGAGGAGGGCGAGCAGGTCGAACTCCTTGCGGGTCAGCGCCACCGAATCGCCGTCCACGGTGACCCGCCGGGTGGACGGTTCGATCACCACCTGGCCGAGCGACATCGGGGTGCCGTCGGCGGCGCCCGGCATGGTCACCACCGGGCTGCCGTTCGGCGGTGTGGCCGGCCCCGCGTTCTGGGCGGCCCCGGGTCGCAGCGGCGGTCGGCGTACCACCGCGTGGATACGCGCCAGCAGTTCGCCGGTGTCGTACGGCTTCACGACGTAGTCGTCCGCGCCCAGGTTGAGACCATGGATGCGGGACCTGACGTCGGAGCGTGCTGTGACCATGATCACCGGAGTGGCGCTGCGGCGCCTGATGCGGCTGCACACCTCGAAGCCGTCCTGGTCCGGCAGCCCCAGGTCGAGCAGCACGCAGTCGTACTCCGGGCCGCCGTCGGGAAGCAGCGCCTGGATCGCCTCCTCGCCGCTACGGGCGTGGCGCACGTCGAAGCCGTGCTTTCCGAGCACAGCGGAGAGGGCGGCGGCGACCCGGTCGTCATCCTCCACCAGCAGCAGTCGCATGCGTCACCTCCTCCTCATCCGCCGGAACACCCGCGTTGGCGCGGACTTCGCCGCTCCGCCCGCGGAATGGGTCATGGACCTGTCGATCGAATCCACGCCGATCGGGACCCGCACGTCAAGGGGCTACCGGCTCCCGCAGCGGACCGTTACCCAGCCGGTACGCTCCGGGGACGGGGAAGGCACGCAGCGGCGATTCCCGTGGCGGCGGACCGGTGCCGCGGTGTGCGCCCCGGGTGCGTCGCGTGCGCGGCCGATGTGCGCCCGATGAACCGCCCGCACCGCGCCGACGTGCGACTGTCGCTTGACGTGGGCAGGCGCAGTGAGTTGCATACGCTTTGTGACCGCAACTCTTCCGGGGGCCGCTGCGTGGACCCCGTGATCGTCGCGGGGGCCGGCCCAGTGGGTCTGACCCTCGCTCTCGCGCTGGCCCACCGCGATGTGCCCGTGATCCTGCTGGACGAGGCGGAGGTGCTCGGCGGAGCCGAGGGGCTGCGGCAGGCGCGCACCTGCGTGCTCGGTCCGGCGACCGCAGCGCTCGTGGAACGCCTCGGCTACGGCGGACTGCGCGGCGACGGCGCGACCTGGACGGGCTGGCGCACGCTGCGCCGTCGTACGGAAGTGTTACGGCTGGACTTCGGCGCCGATCCCGCGGGCGCCCCGGTCCATGTCGCGCAGTACCTGCTGGAGAAGGGGTTGCGGACGGCGCTTTCGTCCCGCGGCTCGGTGCGTGTCGTGTCCGGCTGCCGGGTGGACGCGGTGGAGCAGGACGCGCGCGGGGTCACCGTGCACACCAAGGGCGCCGAGGAGACCTGGTGGCGCGGCAGTTACCTGGTGGGGTGCGACGGTCCGCGCTCCACGGTCCGCAAGCTGCTGGGCGTACGTTTCCCCGGCCGTACGGCGGTGGACCGGCACGCGGTGGTGACGGTGCGGACCGAACTGCCCGAACCCGGTGTGGCGCTGCTGCACCGCGATCCGCCGGGAGCCCCGGCCGGGCAGGAGATCACCGCCCGCCCGCTGCCGGACGGACGGTGGCGGATGGACTGGCTGCTGCCGGTGCACGGCCGCCAACTCACCTCCGACGCGCTGGTGGAACGTCTCAGGGCCGCCCTGACCGCATGGTGCGGCAAGGTGGTGCCGTACGAGCTGGTCGGCTCGGCCGACTATCCCGTCCATCAGCGGCTGGCCCGCGCCTGGCGGGCCGATCGGGTCTTCCTCGCGGGGGACGCGGCGCACCTGATGGGGGCGCTGGGGGCGCAGAGCGTCGAGGAAGGGCTGCGCGACGCCGAGAACCTCGCCTGGAAGTTGGCACTCGCCGTTCACGACGGCGCTTCCGATCTCCTGCTCGACAGCTACGAGGCGGAGCGGCGAGGCGCGGTCGGTACCCGGCTGCGCGCCACCGACCAGGCACTTCCGCTGCTGCGGGCGAACGGTGCCTGGCAGACGGTCCGCCACAGCCTGCTGTCCGGCTCGGCCCGCGGCCAGGTCGAGTTGCTGACCGACAGCCATCTCGGGCGCGGCGGCACGGCTGCCTCCACGGTGTACGGCCGCTCACCGCTGACGGTACCCGCGCCTCGGAGTTCCGCCAGGTCGGGCGGGGTGTCGTCGCTGGCGGCCGAGTGCGACACGCGGCCGGGCGAAGCGGTGGCCGACGTGGACGTCACCGCGCTGGACGGCACGGTGAGCCGGCTGCGCGACCGGCTCGGGCGCGGGTTGGTGGTGGTGCTCGTCGCGCCCGGGACCGGGGTGTGGGAGTCGCGGCACTGGCTGACGGCCGGTCTGATGCCGCGGCTGGCGTCAGCGGTGGCCGCGCTGCCCACCGGGGCGGAGCTGCTGGTCGCCGAGACCTATCCGGGGGCGACCGCGCACACGGTGCTGCTGGTCCGGCCGGACGGGCATCTGGTGGCGGCGATGGTGGGCTGCCGGCCCGCCGAGTTGTACTCCTACGCGGACCTGGCCCGGGGAGGTCCGCCGGCACCGGCGGGCAGCCGGGACGACCCGGCCGACGACGCCACCCCCGATGAGGGTGGACCCGACCGCCCGGACGGGCGTCCGGGGGGCGATGCGGCCGGTCACCAGGTCAGCGGGCGCACCGGCTGACCCGGCGAGCGGCGAGCGGCGAGCGGCGAGCGGCGAGCGGCGAGCGGACTATGACCGCTCCGCGCTTATTCGCCTTGCCATGCCCACCGCTCCTCTTCCGTTTCCTCACCGCCGGCGCCTTCGGCCGCCAGTGCGTCGCGGACCACTCGCAGGGACATGCCCTCCGGGTATCCCTTGCGGGCGAGCATGCCCGCGAGACGTCTGATCCGCCGGTCGCGGTCCAGGCCACGGGTGGCCGGCAACCGGCGCCGGACCAGCTCGCGGGCGGTCTCCTCCTCCTGCTCGGAGTCGAGCAGTTCGACGGCCTCGGTCACCAGCTCCGCGTCCACACCACGGTGGCGAAGCTCGCGGGCGAGGGCGCGGCGGGCGAGGCCGCGGCCGCGGTGTCGTGACTCCACCCAGGCGTTGGCGAACGCCTGGTCGTCGATGAGGCCGACGTCCTCGAAGCGCTCCAGGACGTGCTCGGCGACGTCGTCGGGGATCTCGCGCTTGCGCATGGCGTCGGCGAGCTGCCGACGGGTGCGGGGGGTCCCGGTGAGCAGGCGCAGGCACAGTGCCCGCGCCTGCTCACCAGGATCGAGCGGCGGCTCTCGCGAGGCCCTCGACTCGGAAGAGCCGCCGCGCTTCTGGGACTTGCGCTCCATGGCGTCAGACCTTGGCGGCGGTGGCCTTGGTCGCCTTCTTCGGAGCGGGGACATCGGCCTTGGCGGGCTCCGCCTTGGCGGACGCGGCCGACCCTGCGGCGTCGGCCTCCGGCTGGGCGGCCGGGGTCTCGGGCTTCGGCACGCCGACGCCGAGCTTCTCCTTGATCCGCTTCTCGATCTCGTCCGCGAGGTCCGGGTTGTCCCGCAGGAAGTTCCGGACGTTCTCCTTGCCCTGGCCGAGCTGGTCGCCCTCGTAGGTGTACCAGGCACCCGACTTGCGGACGAAGCCGTGCTCCACGCCCATGTCGATCAGGCCGCCCTCGCGGCTGATGCCGTGGCCGTAGAGGATGTCGAACTCGGCCTGCTTGAAGGGCGGCGCGACCTTGTTCTTGACGACCTTGACACGGGTGCGGTTGCCGACCGCGTCAGTGCCGTCCTTGAGGGTCTCGATCCGGCGGATGTCGAGCCGGACCGAGGCGTAGAACTTCAGGGCGCGGCCACCGGTGGTGGTCTCCGGCGAGCCGAACATCACACCGATCTTCTCGCGGAGCTGGTTGATGAAGATTGCGGTGGTCTTCGACTGGTTGAGCGCGCTGGTGATCTTCCGCAGTGCCTGGCTCATCAGTCGGGCCTGGAGGCCCACGTGGGAGTCGCCCATCTCGCCCTCGATCTCGGCCCGCGGCACGAGGGCTGCCACGGAGTCGATCACGATGAGGTCGATGGCGCCGGAGCGGACCAGCATGTCCACGATCTCCAGCGCCTGCTCGCCGGTGTCCGGCTGGGACAGCAGCAGGTTCTCGATGTCGACGCCCAGGGCCTTGGCGTACTCGGGGTCGAGGGCGTGCTCGGCGTCCACGAAGGCCACCGTGCCACCGGCCCGCTGGGCGTTGGCCACCGCGTGCAGGGTGAGGGTGGTCTTGCCGGAGGACTCCGGGCCGTACACCTCCACGACGCGGCCGCGGGGCAGCCCGCCGACGCCGAGCGCCACGTCCAGCGCGGTCGACCCGGTGGGGATGACCTCGATGGGCTCGTTCGGCCGGTCGCCCAGCCGCATGACGGCGCCCTTGCCGAATTGCCGTTCAATCTGCGCGAGCGCGGCGTCGAGCGCCTTCTCGCGGTCGTTTCCTGCCATGGACTCCACCCGGGATGTCTGGTTCGATCGCTTCACGTCCATGACGCTAGCGCCTGGCACTGACAACGCGCCCGCACGTCGTCCGGGACCTGTGGATAACTCCGGCCGACGTGTGCGCCCGGCACCGGCCGGAGTTCGCGCCGCCACGGCGGGAGATCCGCCGGGCCCTCTCCATATGAATGGATGTTCGATTTTCATGTCAAGCGACCCGCCGAGCGCGCCCGGGTCGGTCACATCCGCGGGTCGGTGACCTCGTAGCGCCTTACATAGGCGGTGAAGAAGCCCTGGAGCGTGGCGGTGGCCGGGATGGCGATGAGCGCGCCGACCGCGCCGAGCAGCGCCGTCCCCGCGATCACCGAGCCGAAGGCGACCGCCGGATGGATGTCCACCGTACGCGCGGTGATCCGCGGTTGGAGCAGGTAGTTCTCGAACTGCTGGTAGACCACGACGAAGCACAGCACCCACAGCGCGTCCCACGGGTCCTCGGTGAACGCGACGAGGATCGGCAGGGCCCCGGCCAGGTAGGTGCCGACGGTGGGGATGAACTGCGAGACCAGCCCCACCCAGACCCCGAGCGCGGGGGCGTAGGGAACACCGAGCACCTGGAGCAGGATGTAGTGGGCGAGCCCTGAGACCACGGCCATCAGGGCTCGGGAGTAGAGGTAGCCGCCGGTCTTGGCGACCGCGATGTCCCAGGCCCGCAGGACTTCCGCCTGGTGCGCGGGCGGCAGCATGGAGCACAGCGTGCGGCGCAGCCGGGGCCCGTCCGCGGCCAGGTAGAAAGTGAACAGCACCACCGTGAAGACCTGGAAGATCGTGCCGATGACCGTGGCCGAGATGCCCCACACGCTGGCGGCACCACTGGTGAGGTAGGTGCGCACCCAGTTGGAGTGCAGCACCTTGTCATGCAGCTTGCCGCCGGTGTCGATGTGCGTGTGGAAGGTCCGGTTGATCCACTTCACCACGTCGTCGACGTACTGCGGCAGGTTGCGCACGATGGTGCCGATCTGGTCGACGAGCAAGGAGCCGACGGCCAGCAGGAAGCCGGCGGCGGCGACCAGCACCACGAGCATCACGATTCCGGTGGCCAGGCCCCGGCGGATGCGGCGCCTGGCCATCCAGTCCACCGCGGGCTCGATGGCCAGGGCGCAGAAGAACGCGACCAGGACGTTGACGAGGAGTCCGACCAGCCGGTCGAACGCCCAGTGCGCGAACTGGTAGCAGGCGACGAGGGCGAGCGCGAGGAGGAGCGCGCGAGGCAGCCAGCGCGGCATGCGCGCACGTGACGGGCGCGATCCGTCGCCGGGCGCGTCGGGCGCCGGGTCGGGAGACTCGTCACGTGCTGCCACAGGCCAAGTCTGGGCCCTACCTCCGATCAAGTCCTGATATCAGGGCATTCGCGGCATTTCGGACGGATGGTCAGCGTCGAGCGGCGGGCACGTCCATGGCCACGCAGACCGCCCGCCAGACGTCCTTCGCCTCCCAGCCGTCCTCCAGCGCCTGGACGACCGTACGGCCGCCCAGTTCGGACATCACATGGTCACGCGCGAAGGAGTCGGCGTAGGTCTCGCCGAACTGCGCGCGCATCCGCTCCCAGAACATCGTCAGCCGCATGGGTGCCAGTATCCCTCGGTCGCCGGCCGCCCCTCGTACGGCCTACATCGCCCGTACCGCGGCGGTGACCAGTACCGCGGCGGCGACCACCACGAGGAAGGGAGCGCGCAGGAGCAGCGCGGTGGCCGCTGCCGCCAGCCCCGCGGTCCGCGCGTCGATCGCCAGGCGCAAGGCATCGGTGCCGAAGGTCTGCAGCGCGGTCAGGGCGGCGAGCAGGGCGATGGGCAGCAGAGCGGCCAGTCGCTTGACGAGCGGGCGCTCCAGCAGCCCCGCGGGCACGGACAGGCCGAGCAGTTTCACTCCGTAGCAGCCCAGGGCGGTGGCGCCGATGGCGATCCACGTTCCCGTTTCCCCGGTCATCGCGCGGCCCTCTTCTTTACGGCCAGCACCAAGGGTGCCGCCAGAGCCGCGACCAGCACCGGCACCCCGGCGGGCAGCACGGGCAGGCAGACCAGCGCGAGCAGGACGGCGAGCGCGGCCACCGCCCGTTCGGTGCGTCCCTTCACCATGGGTGCCAGCAGGGCCAGGAAGACGGCCGGCCCTGCGGCGTCCAGTCCCCAGGCGTCCGGATCACCGAGCGCCGACGCGCCCAGGGCTCCCAGCAGCGTGGTGAGGTTCCACAGCACGTAGAGACTCGCGCCAGTGACGGTGAAGCCGAGCCGGGCGGCGGCCCGTTCGCGCTGCGCCAGGGCGACCGCTGAGGTCTCGTCGATGACCCACTGGGCGGCCAGCGGCCGTACGGACGCCGGCAGGCGCAGGAGTTGCGAGAGCCGCAAACCGTAGAAGGCGTTGCGGGTGCCCAGGAAGAACGCCCCGGCCGCCGCCGCGAACGGACTGCCTCCCGCACCGAGCGCACTCACCAGCGCGAACTGCGAGGCCCCGGTGAACACGAGCAGCGACAGGACGCAGCTCTGGAGGACGGACAGGCCCGCGCCCGCCGAGGTCACTCCGAAGGCGAATCCGGACAGTCCGACGGCGACCCCTACTCCCAGGGCGTCTCGGACCACTTCTGCTCGGGGCCGTGGCGGCTGCCGCACGGTGTCCGGCCCCGTCGTCTGCGCTGTTTTCACTCGATCAGGCTAGGAAGACCGCCGCCTGCGGGTCTTGTACGTTCTTGCGGCGGCGGCCCCGCGGCGATACCGGGCGAGACGGGCCGCCCGCCGGCCGTCCGAACGACGCGGCCGCGGGTCAGCGCTCTCGTACGATCTTCCGCTCGCGCTGGTACGCGCCGGGCGGGACCCCGACGATCCGGCTGAAGTGGCGGTTGAGGTGCGGCTGGTCGGTGAAGCCGACGGTGACCGCGGCTTCGGCCGGAGCGACGCCGGTGTCCAGGAGGCGGCGGGCGGCCCGGACGCGCTCACCGGTGAGCCACGTGTGCGGGGGCAGGCCGTAGGCGGCCTTGAAGGCGCGCAGCAACGCGAAGGGGCTGGTGGCCGTGGCGGCGGCGAGTTCGTCGAGACCGGGCGGGTCGGCCAGGTGGGCGGCGAGCAGTTCGCGGGCATGGGCTGCGGCGCCGGGAGCCGCCGCCCGCGGCCGGCCGCCGCGGGCGATGCCCCCGCTGTGGCGCGCCAGCAGCCGGGCGAGGGTCAGGCGCAGAAACGTCTCGGCGGCGAGCGCGTCGTCCTGCTCGGCCGCTTCGTGGACGGCCGCGATCAGGCGGGCCGCGGTCGGGTCGGCTATGACCGGGCCGGTGAAGAAAGGGGTGCCGCGCAGCCCGCGGGTCTCGGCGGCGACGGCCGACACGACGTCCGTCCGCGGATACAGGACCCGGTAGCTCCAGCCGCCGGCGGCGCCCGCGTACGCCGAGTGCGGGACCTCCGGGTTGATCAGGACGACGCCGCCCTCGCCGGCCCGCTCGGCACCGCCGGGCAGGCCGATGCCCTCCACCCCGCCGGTGACCGCCGCGATCACGTAGCCGTCGTGGGCATGGCGGGAGAAGGTGTGCCGGATGTAGCGGGCCCGCAGCAGGTCAACCCCGGGCAGGCCCGGGTGCTCCCAGAATCGTGCCTGCTCACGCGCGGTCATGGGGACATTGTGTCGTGACCGCGCCAGGAGTTGTCCACAGCCGGAAGAGTGGTCGTCGGCGCGGTGTCGGTCCGGCGAGGCAGGATGGGGTCATGTCCAGTCCGTCCGGTCCGTCCAGTCCTCAGTCCGATCCGCACAGCAGCCTCGACTCCTTCTCACCCGCGACCCGCGCGTGGTTCACGGGAGCGTTCCGCGAGCCCACCGCCGCCCAGTCCGGCGCGTGGTCCGCCATCGCCGCGGACTCCGACGTGCTGGTCGTGGCGCCCACCGGGTCGGGCAAGACGCTGGCCGCGTTCCTGGCGGCGCTGGACCGGCTGGCCGCCACTCCGCCGCCGGCTGAGGCCCGTCGCCGCTGCCGAGTGCTGTACGTCTCGCCGATGAAGGCGCTCGCGGTGGACGTCGAGCGCAATCTGCGCAGCCCGCTGGCGGGGATTCGGCAGGAGTCCGTGCGGCTGGGGCTGCCGGAGCCGGAGGTGCGGGTCGGTATCCGGTCGGGTGACACGCCCGCGGCGGAGCGGCGCTCGATGGCCACCCGCCCGCCGGACATCCTCATCACCACGCCCGAGTCCCTCTTCCTCATGCTCACCTCCGCCGCGCGGGAGGCTCTGAGCGGGGTCGAGACGGTGATCCTCGACGAGGTGCACGCGGTCGCCGGCACCAAGCGCGGCGCCCACCTGGCGCTCTCCCTGGAGCGGCTGGACCGGCTGCTCGATCGGCCGGCCCGCCGGATCGGGCTGTCGGCCACGGTCCGGCCGGTGGATGAGGTGGCCCGCTTCCTTTCCCCGCAGCGGCGGGTGGCGATCGTGCAGCCGCCGTCCCAGAAGCGGTTCGACCTGTCGGTGGTCGTGCCGGTGGAGGATCTGGGCGAGCTGGGCGGTTCGCCGGTGATGGACGCGGCCGAGCACAGCGGGCCGGCCGCGGGCCCGGCGCAGCGGCCGTCGATCTGGCCGCACGTCGAGGAGCGGATCGCCGACCTGGTGCAGGCGCACCGCTCCACGATCGTCTTCGCCAACTCCCGGCGGCTCGCCGAGCGCCTGTGCAACCGGCTCAACGAGATCGGCCAGGAGCGTGCCGAGGGCGAGCCGCTGCCCGAAGCGCACTCCCCGGCACAGGTCATGGCGCAGTCGGGCGCTGCCAAGGGGGCTCCCGCGGTGCTGGCCCGCGCGCACCACGGCTCGGTGTCCAAGGAGCAGCGCGCGCTGGTGGAGGAGGATCTCAAGGCAGGGCGGCTGCCCGCGGTGGTCGCCACGTCGAGCCTGGAGCTGGGTATCGACATGGGCGCGGTCGACCTCGTGGTCCAGGTGGAGTCGCCGCCATCGGTCGCGTCGGGGCTGCAGCGGGTGGGCCGGGCCGGCCACCAGGTGGGGGCGGTGTCCACCGGGGTGGTCTTCCCGAAGTACCGCGGCGACCTGGTGCAGTCCGCGGTGGTCACCGAGCGGATGCGGGAAGGGGCCATCGAGTCGCTGCGGGTGCCGTCCAACCCGCTGGACGTGCTGGCGCAGCAGATCGTGGCGATGACCGCCCTGGACACCTGGGACGTGGACGAACTGCTCGCCCTGGTCCGGCAGGCGGCGCCCTTCGCGGCGCTGCCGCACTCCGCGTACACCGCGGTGCTGGACATGCTGGCCGGCCGCTATCCGTCGGACGCGTTCGCCGAGCTGCGGCCGCGCCTCGTCTGGGACCGGGTGGCCAACACTCTCACCGGCCGGCCGGGAGCACAGCGGCTGGCGGTCACCTCCGGCGGCACCATCCCGGACCGCGGGCTGTTCGGGGTCTTCCTGGCCGGGGCGGACCCCAAGAAGGGCGGCGGCCGGGTCGGGGAGCTGGACGAGGAGATGGTGTACGAGTCCCGGGTGGGCGACGTGTTCACGCTGGGCACCACCTCGTGGCGGATCGAGGACATCACCCGCGACCGGGTGCTGGTCTCCCCCGCGCCGGGCGTACCCGGGCGGCTGCCGTTCTGGAAGGGCGACCAGTTGGGACGCCCGCTCGAACTGGGCCGAGCGCTGGGCAGGTGGCTGCGGGAAGTGGGCACGCTGCCCGCGGAGGCGGCCCGGGAGCGGTTGGCCGCGGCCGGCCTGGACCCCTGGGCGGTCGACAACGTGCTGTCGTACCTCGCCGAGCAGCGGCAGGCGTGCGGGCACATCCCGGATGACCGCACCATCGTGGTGGAGCGTTTCAGGGACGAGCTGGGTGACTGGCGGGTGATCATCCACTCCCCGTTCGGCGCCCAGGTGCACGCTCCGTGGGCGCTCGCGCTCGGAGCCCGGCTCCAGGAGCGCTACGGGTTGGACGCCCAGGCCATGCACGCCGACGACGGGATCGTGCTGCGCCTGCCGGACGCGGACCTGATGGGGCTCGACCTGCTGGACGCCGATCCTGCGGCGAAGGGGGCCGAGTTCGATCCGGAGCAGTCGCCGGTGGGGGCGGGCGATGTGGCCTTCGACAAGGGCGAGGTCGAGCAGTTGGTGACGGAGCAGGTGGGAGGGTCCGCGTTGTTCGCGTCGCGCTTCCGGGAGTGCGCGGCGCGGGCACTGCTGCTGCCGCGCCGCAGTCCCGGCCGGCGTACCCCGTTGTGGCAGCAGCGGCAGCGGGCGTCGCAACTGCTCCAGGTGGCGTCGGAGTTCGGGTCGTTCCCGATCGTGCTGGAGGCGATCCGGGAGTGCCTTCAGGACGTGTTCGACGTGCCGGGGCTGGTGGAGTTGATGGGAGACATCGAGGCGCGGCGGGTCCGGTTGGTGGAGGTGACCACGCAGGAGCCGTCGCCCTTCGCCCGTTCGTTGCTGTTCGGCTATGTGGCGCAGTTCCTCTACGAGGGCGACTCGCCGCTGGCCGAACGCAGGGCGGCCGCGCTGTCGCTGGATTCGCGGCTGCTAGCGGAACTGCTGGGGCAGGCGGAGTTGCGGGAGCTGCTCGATCCCGACGTGCTGGCCGATCTGGACAGCGAGTTGCAGTGGCTGACGGAGGATCGCCGGGTCAAGGACGCGGAGGGGGTCGCGGACCTGCTACGGGTGCTCGGCCCGCTGACCGGCACCGAGTTGGCGGTGCGCGGCGCGGAGGCGGGGTGGGCCGCGGAGTTGGAGGCGGCCAGGCGGGCGATCAGGGTGCGGATCGCCGGGGAGGAGCACTGGGCCGCGGTGGAGGACGCCGGTCGGCTGCGCGACGCGTTGGGCACGGCCTTGCCGGTGGGCGTGCCGGTGGCGTTCACCGAGCCGGTCAAGGACCCGCTGGGCGACCTGCTGGCGAGGTACGCGCGGACGCATGGCCCGTTCACGACGGGCGAGGCCGCGGCCCGGTTCGGTCTGGGTGGGGCCGTGGCGGACGGCACGCTGCACCGGCTGGCGGCGGCGGGCCGGGTGGCGCAGGGCGAGTTCCGTCCGGGCGGGGCCGGTCAGGAGTGGTGCGACGCCACGGTTCTGCGGCGGCTTCGGCGCCGTTCGCTCGCCGCGCTGCGGCAGGAGTTGGAGCCGGTGCCGCCGGCCACGCTCGGGGTGTTCCTGCCGCAGTGGCAGCATGTCGGCACGCATGGTCTGCGCGGGATGGACGGCCTGGCACGGGCGGTTGAGCAGTTGCAGGGCGCGTCGGTTCCCGCGTCGGCGTTGGAGAAGCTGGTGCTGCCGTCCCGGGTGAGCGGCTACACCCCGGCGATGCTGGACGAGTTGACGGCCTCCGGCGAGGTGCTGTGGGCCGGGGCGGGGGCCCTGCCCGGCAAGGACGGATGGGTGTCACTGTATTTGTCCGAAAGTGCACCCTTGCTGCTGCCGGGTCCGCAGCCGTTGGAGCTGACGGAGTTGCACACCGCGGTGCTCGGCGCGCTGTCCGGCGGGTACGGCCTGTTCTTCCGGCAGATCGGCGAGCAGGTGCGGGCGACCGGGCTGACGGCGAGCGATCCGGAACTCGCCGACGCGGTATGGGACCTGGCCTGGTCGGGGCGGCTGACCAATGACACCCTCGCCCCGCTGAGGGCGCTGCTCGGCTCGGGCCGCACCGCGGGGGCGACCGCGCACCGGGCGCCGCGCTCGGTGCCGCGCGGCAGGTACAGTTCGCTCGCCTCGGCCAGGTCGCCACGGGCCACCGCCTCCCGGACCGGGCCGCCGACCACCGCGGGCCGCTGGTCCCTGGTGCCCGCACCAGAAGCAGATCCGACGCTGCGGGCGCACGCTCTGACCCACACCCTGCTGGACCGGCACGGCGTGGTCACCCGGGGCGCGGTGGCCGCGGAAGGAGTGGCGGGCGGCTTCTCGGCGGCATATCGGGTGCTGGCGGCGTTCGAGGAGACCGGGCAGGCCAGACGCGGCTACGTGGTGGAGGGTCTGGGCGCGGCGCAGTTCGCGATGGACGGCGCGGTGGACCGGCTGCGGGCCCTCAGCACAGCGCGGGAGCGGGAGGAGGAACGCCCCGACCGGTCCCGCACGGTGGTGCTGGCCGCCGCGGACCCGGCCAATCCGTACGGCGCCGCGTTGCCGTGGCCGGAGCAGCCCGAGGGGGTCTCCCACAAACCCGGGCGGAAGGCGGGCGCCCTGGTGGTGCTGACCGACGGCGAGCTCGCCCTGTATGTGGAGCGGGGTGGCAAGACCCTGCTGGCCTGGCCACGGGACGAGATACGGGTCGGGGCCGCGGCGGACGCCCTCGCGCTGGCGGTCCGGGAGGGAGCGCTGGGCCGCCTCACGGTGGAGCGTGCCAACGGCGAGTCGGCGCTGACCTCTCCGCTGGGCCGGGCGCTGGAGGCCGCGGGGTTCCACGCCACACCGCGCGGGCTGCGGTTGCGGGAGGACCGCTGATGCGAGGGTGGGGACGGCGCAGGCGCCATCATGGAGGGGTGCCCGAAGGAGACACGGTCTGGCTGACCGCCCATCGACTGCACGCGGCGCTGGCCGGGCAGCCGCTGGTGCGGGCGGATCTGCGCGTGCCGAAGCTGGCGACCGTGGACCTGGTGGGACGGCAGGTGCTGGCGGTGGTGCCGCGCGGCAAGCACCTGATGGCGCGGCTCGAAGGCGACATGACGCTGCACAGCCATCTGCGGATGGACGGGGCGTGGCACCTGTACGGGGCCGGGGAACGCTGGCGGGGCGGCCCGATGCACCAGGTGCGGGCGGTACTGGCGGCGGGTGAGCGGGTCGCGGTCGGCTACCGGCTGCCGGTGCTGGAGTTGCTGCGCACCGAGGAGGAGGGCGAGGCGGTCGGCCACCTCGGGCCCGACCTGCTCGGGCCGGACTGGGACGCGGAGCAAGCGCTCGCCCGGCTGGCGGCGGACCCGGACCGCCCGGTCGGGGAAGCGTTGCTGGACCAGCGGAATCTGGCCGGGATCGGGAACGTCTACGTCGCCGAGCTGTGCTTTCTGCGCGGGGTGACGCCGTGGACACCGTTCGGGGCGGTGCCGGCGCCGGAGCGGCTGGTGGCGCTGGCCAGACGACTGCTGGAGGCGAACAAGGCGCGCCCCGGCCATGTGACGACCGGGGACACCCGTCGCGGGCGCACCCACTGGGTGTACGGCCGGGAGCACCAGCCGTGCCTGCGGTGCGGCACTGCGGTCAGGTCGGCCCGGCACGGCGATGACACCCGGCAGCAGGATCGGGTGGCCTACTGGTGCCCGCGGTGCCAGCGAGGTCCGGCGCCAGCTCCAGACCCAGGTCCAGATCCAGGCCCCGCGTCGTCCTCGGCCAGGAGCTGATCCCCGGGAAGGCCGGACCCCGCCGGCACGGGAGCGGTCGCCTTCGTCCGGCGGCGCCGCGCCGCCTCCCGCCGCCGTGCGGGCACCGCGTGCATGGGGATCAGGCCGAGGCTCCACCCGCCGGCGACGATCGCGGCGTGCACGCCGCCGGCCGGACCGCCCGAGGTGTCGGGCCGCAGACCGAACCGCAGGACCGCCAGCCACCACAGCACGCCGCCGACCAGGGCCAGCACCACGCGCACGCCACCCGCACTCTGGCCCCGGCCCCGGACCCGGACCCGGGCCGTCGCGGCGGGCCCGGGCGAATTGGGCGCCGCCACCCGCACCGCCGATATCGCCGCCGGTATCGCCGCCGGAGCGGGCCTGGGACGCGTGCGCGAGCAGGCCCGGGTCCGGGACCGGGACCGTGTTGTCCGGGTCCGTATCGTCGGAGTCCTTCGAGGGCCGCGCATGGCGCCTCAGACGTTCTCCGCCTGGAACATCCAGTGGAACTTCTCCAGGTCGGCGGTGATGCCGATGAGGATGTCCTGGGTCACCGGGTCGGGCTTGTCGGTGGTCTGGATGCGTTCACGCATCCGGGTGATGCAGGCGTCGAGGGCGGCGACCATGATCTCCACGACCTCGCTGTCCTTGACCCACCCGTCGGTGACGGTGTCGATGCCGCTGGTCTTGGCGACGGTGCCGGCGCGGCCGTCGGGGGTCACGCTGATCGCGGAGGCACGCTCGGCGACAGTGTCGGAGGCGACGCGAGCACTGTCCACGACCTCGTCCAGCTGGAGGTGGATGGACCGGAACCGGGGGCCGATGACGTTCCAGTGCACCTGCTTGGCCAGCAGTGACAGGTCGATCAGATCCACCAGGGCACCCTGGAGGGCTTCACCGACGGTCTTGCGGGCCTGCTCGGCCAGGGGGCTCTTCACGACAGACATGCGCTTGTCTCCTCGCGGATCGACGCGTTCGGGTCTGATTCATCCCGTACTGACCTTCTGCGCCTACCCTGCCCTCGCGCACCACACATGGCAAAAGACAGCGGCCGCGGTACCCGCCCCCGCACCCGCCCGCGCGCACACCCCCGATCGGCAGCTCGGCACGCGCCACGTGCGCCCCGCAGGAAACACGACGACCCCGCCACGGGACGGGTTTCGTCCCGGACGGGGCCGGCGGGTGCGCTCAACCGCTGACGCACGCGTCCAGCGGCGGTACCGAGCAGGTTCAGGCGGCGACGACGTCCACGGCTTCCGCGGACTTCTTGGGCGCCTTGATGGTGATCCGTTCGTCCGGCGCGGACGGTACGGCCGTGACGGAGGTGACGGACGTGACCGCGCCCAGCAGGGGCCTCATCGGCGCGGCCGGAGTCTCGGCCGCCGACGACTGAGCCAGCTCCGCGAGCGACAGGTCGTCGCTGACCTCGCGCATCACCTCGGACATCGGCACGTCCAAGGCGTCGCAGATCGCCGAGAGCAGTTCGGAGGACGCCTCTTTCTGCCCCCGCTCGACCTCCGAGAGATAGCCCAGGGAGACCCGGGCCGACGAAGAGACCTCACGCAGAGTGCGGCCCTGGCGCTGGCGCTGCCGACGCAGCACGTCACCAAGCAGGCGACGGAGCAGGATCATCGGTGGCTCCCTCCTCGGACCGCGAAACCGCATCCTTCTCGCCCCACCGTACCGCCTCGGGCACCGCCCGTGCGGGGAGCGAAGACGTGTTCACTCAGGGCTGCAAACATCACTTCCCCCCGTCTTCTTCCCTATCCTTGGCCGCCGGTAGTCGTACCGGGACCGTTACGTGTGGCCGTTCGGCCCTTGCCGTTCCGCTGTCCTTCGGCCGCGGCCGTGGTGGACTCCGGACCCGCAACCGTACTCCTCCGCAGTTCGGCGGTGAGCAGTTCCAGGACAGCCGCCACCGACGCCCGGCGGATCATGCCGCGGTCCCCGGAGAGCCGCAGCGGGACGACCACGGCGCCCGACGGGCCGGCGACGGCGACGAAGACCGTGCCGACCGGCTGACCGTCCTGGGGGGTGGGGCCGGCGACGCCGGTGGTCGCGACGCCCCAGTCCGCGCCGAGCCGGTGGCGTACGCCCTCGGCCATCCCGCGCGCCACATCGGGGTCCACCGCACCCCGCTCGGCGAGCAGAGCGGCGTCGACGCCGAGGATCTCGTGCTTCAGCTCGGTCGCGTACGCCGTGACCGAACCACGGAAGGCCCGCGAGGCGCCGGGAACGGCAGCCAGTTCAGCGGCCACCAGGCCGCCTGTGAGCGACTCCGCGACCGCGAGCGTCGCCGCGCGACCCACGAGCAGCCGCAGGGCCTCACGCGCGGACTCAGCCGGTTCCGCGGACCCGGCGGGCTCGGACTGCCCCGAAGCCTGCGACCCCACCGGCCCCTCCGCGCTCATACGCCCTGCCGACGCTCGCGCTCGGCGGCAGGCGCGGGGGCGGGGGCGGACGCGGGTGCGGGGTCGGCCTCGGCCCCAGGCGCGGTCTCGGCCCCCGACACGGGCTCATCCGCCGGCTCGGCCCGGTGCGCTCCCCCGGCCCTCGTCCCCGTTCCCGGCCCGCTCGTCGCCGCGAGCGTCGCCCCGGACGCGCCCCCGGGCGCCGTCACCGACACCCGCGCACCGCCCCGAGCGCCCTGAGCGCCCTGAGCGGTCGCCGTGGGAGCGCTCGCCGCCGGAGTGGTCGCCGTCTCGTCGTGAGCCGCATCGGCGGCCTGCGCCGCCAGGCCCGCCCGGCGCAGGACGACCGCCTGCCGTACGTAGTCCACGCCGCTCGCCACGGTCAGCACGACCGCGACCGCCATGATCCAGGCGCGGATACTGGCCAGCGGACCGGTCAGCACCAGGATGTACATGCCGACCGCGACGCCCTGCGTGAGCGTCTTGAGTTTGCCGCCGCGGCTCGCGGGGATGACGCCGTGCCGGATCACCCAGAAGCGCATGAGGGTGATGCCGAGTTCACGGAAAAGGATGACCCCGGTGACCCACCACGGCAGGTCACCCAGAGCGGACAGCCCGACCAGCGCCGCGCCCATGATCGCCTTGTCCGCGATCGGGTCGGCGATCTTGCCGAAGTCCGTGACGAGGCCGTAGCGCCGGGCCAGTTCGCCGTCGAAGAGGTCGGTGATCATCGCGATCGCGAAGGCGGCCCAGGCGAAGGAGCGCCAGGCCGGGTCGTTCCCGTCGTCGTGCACGAGCAGCAGCACGAACCCCGGGACCAGCACGAGCCGGGTCATCGTCAGCAGGTTCGCGACGTTCCAGAGCCCGGCCTGGCCGCTGCCCCGGCCGGCCTGCGCACCGGCTTCGTGCGCACCACCAGCACCAGCGGCACCAGCGCCCGCGGCGCCAACACCCTCAGCACCAGCACCCCGTGAACCGCCGGAGGCCCCGCCCCGCCCGCTCCCGTCCCCACCGGTGCCGGCCTCGGCCGGACGCGCCGCGGTGGCCGCCCGCAGCGGCGGCGGTGTGGGCTCGGCGCCTCCGCTCATCTGCCCACTCCCTCGGAACACTCCGCGCCCTGGCCGCCGGCCGCACCGGCCAGCTCGGGCAGCACTTCGGCGATCAGGTCCACGCCCTCGGTGCCCGTCACCTTCGCGGTCACGAACGTCCCGGGCGCCGGCCGCCACTCCCCGCCGGATGCCCCAACGGCCGCCGCGCCCGCCGCGTTCCCACCGGGCGGCAGCAGGACGACCTGGCCGTCGGTCTCCGGCGCCTGGTGGTCGGCGCGGCCGGTGACCTCGCCGGTCTCCTCGTCGAACGCCTCGACCAGCACCCGCAGGGTGGCGCCGAGCCGCTCCTCCGCGCGCTGCGCGGTCAGTTCCTCGGCCAGCCGGGAGACCCGCGCGAGCCGGGCGGCGACCACGTCCTCGTCGAGCTTGTGCTCGAAGGAGGCGGCCTCGGTGCCCTCCTCGTCGGAGTAGCCGAACACGCCGATGGCGTCGAGCCGCGCCTCGCTCAGGAACCGCTCCAGTTCGGCGAGGTCCTCCTCACTCTCGCCGGGGAAGCCGACGATGAAGTTGGACCGGACGCCGGCCTCCGGCGCCTTCGACCGGATCGTGTGCAGCAGTTCGAGGAACCGCTCGGTGTCGCCGAAGCGGCGCATGGCGCGCAGCACCCCCGGCGCGGAGTGCTGGAAGGACAGGTCGAAGTACGGCACGACACCCGGGGTGCCGGTCATGACGTCGATGAGCCCGGGCCGCATCTCGGCGGGCTGGAGGTAGCTGATCCGGACCCGCTCGACACCGTCGACGGCGGCCAGTTCCGGCAGCAGTGTCTCCAGCAGGCGGATGTCGCCGAGGTCCTTGCCGTAGGAGGTGTTGTTCTCGCTGACGAGCATGACCTCCTTGACGCCCTGCCCGGCCAGCCAGCGGGTCTCGCCCAGCACGTCGGAGGGGCGCCGGGAGATGAACGAGCCGCGGAAGGACGGGATCGCGCAGAAGGTGCAGCGGCGGTCGCAGCCGGAGGCGAGCTTCACGGACGCGACCGGGCCGGAGTCGAGCCGCCGGCGCAGCGGAGCGCGCGGCCCCGAAGCGGGAGCGACACCCTCCGGCAGATCGGGCACCTGCCAGGGCACGTCCGGGTCCGCGGTCGGGTGCGCCGCCGCGCGGACCGCACCGGACGCGCCCCCGTCCACACCGCTGCCGCTTCCGGTGCCTCTGCCCTCGTCCGCCTCCCCGGCGCCCGCCGCGCCCTGCCCGTGTCCCGGCAGCGCCACCGCCCCGCTCCGCGCGCCCGTACCGGTCCCGGAGACCGCGCGCTGCCGCTCCACCGGGCTCACCGGGAGCAGCTTGCGCCGGTCGCGCGGAGTGTGGGAGGCGTGGATGCCGCCGCCCAGGATGGTGCGCAGCCGGTCGGAGATGTCCGCGTAGTCGTCGAAACCGAGGACGCCGTCGGCCTCCGGGAGCGCCTCGGCCAGGTCCTTGCCGTACCGCTCGGCCATGCAGCCCACGGCGACGACCGCCTGGGTGCGGCCCTGCGCCTTGAGGTCGTTCGCCTCCAGCAGGGCGTCCACCGAGTCCTTCTTGGCGGCCTCGACGAAGCCGCAGGTGTTCACCACGGCCACGTCGGCGTCGGCGGCGTCCTCGACGAGCTGCCAGCCGTCCGCCGCCAACCGGCCGGCGAGCTCCTCCGAGTCCACCTCATTGCGGGCGCAGCCGAGCGTGACAAGGGCGACGGTACGGGGTTCGGGCATAGGCACCAGCCTACCCGGTGGCCTTCTCGCGACTTCGCCGCGCGGTGCGCCGAACGCCCGTCCGCCCCCGTCGGTCCGGCGGCCCGCGGCTAACCCTGCGTCGGGTCGCCCGGCGTGTACGTCAGGCGGACGACCTGGCCCTTTCCGCCGGCCGGTCCGAGGTCCTTGCCGTTGACGAAGAGCTGGACCGCGCCCGCGTTGCCGACGATGAGCTTGATCTTCTTGTCGTCGGTCCAGGTCTTGGACTGGCCCTCCTTGAGGGACGCCTGGAAGAGCTGCTTGCCGTTGCCGTCGGTGGCCTGAATCCAGCTGGCGCCGCTCTCGGCGGTGACCTTGACCGTGACCTTCCCGGGCGGGGCCGCGGCGATGGCGCTGCCGGTGTCGGTCGGCTGCCCGGTCGGGGCGCCGTTGCCCTGCGGCGACGACGGGCTCGGGGACGTCGTGGTCGAGGCCGACGCGCTCGGGCTGGACTGGGCGCTGGTCTTGCCGCTGTCGCCGCCGCTCCCGCTGACGACGGTGTACCCGACGAAGCCGATGACGGCCACGATCGCGGCGATCATGGCGGCGGTCCAGTTCGGCCGACGCGGCTCGGACTTGATCCGCTCGGCCTCGTACAGCGGCGCGACCGGCGGGGGCGCGGAGTCGGTGTCGTGGTCGGCGGCGTACTGCTCGATCAGCGGCTCGGGGTCGACGCCGACGGCGCGGGCGATGGCGCGGATGTGGCCGCGGGCGTAGACGTCACCGCCGCAGCGGGAGAAGTCGTCCTGCTCGATCGACTGGAGGATCGGGACGCGTACCCGGGTGGTGGTGCTGACCTCGTCAACGGTCAGCCCCGCCTCGGTGCGGGCCTGAGCGAGGGCGCGGCCGACCGAAGGACGGTCGGCGGAGGGCGTGTTGCCGATGGACACGAGGGCGCCTTTCGAGCGTGCAGCCACCTGCTGGAAGTTCAGTCTAGGGGCGGTATGAAACACCGGGGCGGGCGGACTACGGATTTTCGTCGGCCCCACGGGCACGCGAGGGTGTCAACGGGGTGACAGTCGTCCTGCCTGTACAACTTGACGCTTGGACCGGAGAAACGGTTGCCCTTCAACGTGCCCCGAGTTGGCCGACGTCACACGTGGCACGACTCCACTTGTGTGACGAATGGTACGTACGTCCGGGTGTACCCGTCGGTACCGCTCCAACGCCCGGGCCGGTGGCCTTGCGCCGCATCCCGGCCCGTCATCGCGGCCCGTCATCCGGCCCGTCATCCCGGGGACCGCCGGCCCCCGGGCCCGTCGCTCCGAGCGCTCACCCTCAGCGCGTCACCCCGGCCCGTCGCCGCCGCGGATCACCGCCAGCACCCCGTCCAGCTCATCCGCCTTGACCAGCACGTCGCGCGCCTTGGAACCCTCACTCGGGCCGACGATCCCGCGGGACTCCATCAGGTCCATCAGCCGCCCGGCCTTCGCGAAGCCCACCCGCAGCTTGCGCTGGAGCATCGAGGTGGAGCCGAACTGGGTGGAGACCACCAGTTCGGCCGCCTGGCACAGCAGGTCCAGGTCGTCGCCGATCTCCTCGTCGATCTCCTTCTTCGGTCCGCTGCCGACGGTGACGTCGGACCGGTAGGTCGGTGTGAGCTGCGCCTTGCAGTGCTCCACCACCTTGGCGATCTCGTCCTCGGTGACGTAGGCGCCCTGCATCCGGATCGGTTTGTTCGCGCCCATCGGCAAGAACAGCCCGTCGCCCTTGCCGATCAGCTTCTCGGCGCCCGGCTGGTCGAGGATGACCCGGCTGTCGGCGAGGGAGGAGGTGGCGAAGGCGAGCCGGGACGGCACGTTGGCCTTGATCAGGCCGGTGACCACGTCGACGCTCGGCCGCTGGGTGGCCAGCACCAGGTGGATGCCGGCGGCGCGGGCCAGCTGGGTGATGCGGACGATCGAGTCCTCCACGTCGCGCGGCGCGACCATCATCAGGTCGGCCAGCTCGTCGACGATCACCAGCAGATACGGATACGCGGTCAGCTCGCGCTCGCTGCCCTCGGGGGTCTTCGCCTTGCCCGAGCGCACCGCCGCGTTGAAGTCGTCGATGTGCCGGAAGCCGTACGCGGCGAGGTCGTCGTAGCGCAGGTCCATCTCGCGGACCACCCACTGGAGGGCCTCGGCGGCCCGCTTCGGGTTGGTGATGATCGGCGTGATCAGGTGCGGGATGCCCTCGTAGGCGGTCAGCTCGACGCGCTTGGGGTCGACCAGCACCATCCGGACCTCGTCCGGGGTGGCGCGGCACATCACCGAGGTGATGAGGCAGTTGATGCAGGAGGACTTGCCGGAACCGGTGGCGCCGGCGACCAGGACGTGCGGCATCTTCGTGAGGTTGGCCACCACGTAGCCGCCCTCGACGTCCTTGCCGAGCGCGACGGTCATCGGGTGGTCCTCGCCCGCGGCCTCGGCCGAGCGCAGCAGGTCGCCGACGTTGACCATCTCGCGGTCGCTGTTGGGGATCTCGATGCCGACCGCGGACTTGCCGGGGATCGGGCTGATGATCCGCACGTCGGGACTGGCCACGGAGTACGCGATGTTCTTGGCCAGCGCGGTGATCCGCTCCACCTTCACCGCGGCGCCCAGTTCCACTTCGTACCGGGTGACCGTCGGGCCGCGGGTGAAGCCGGTGACGACGGCGTCGACCTTGAACTCCTTGAACACCTGGCTCAGCGAGGCGACGACCGCGTCGTTGGCGGCGCTCCGGGTACGGCCGGGGCCGCCGCGCTCCAGCAGGTCGAGCGAGGGCAGGGCGTAGGTGATGTCGCCGGAGAGCTGGAGCTGCTCGGCCCGCGGCGGCAGCGGCGGCCCGGCCTCGGAGGTGGCGGCGGGCTTGGTCAGGTCGGGTACGGAGTCGCTGCCCTTGGCGGCGCCGGCCGCGCCCTGGGCGCCTGTGTCGTCGGCGCGGGCGGCGGGCACCGGCTTCTTGAGCCGGCTGGTGAGGTCGGCGACGAGCGGGGAGGGCTGCACGCCGTGCAGCACCGCGCCGTCGAGGGCCGCGGCGGCTGCGGCGGCGACGTCCACCGGGTCCAGGTCGAGGTCGTCGGCCCCCTGGGCGGACGCCGGCTCCGGGCGGCGCCGGGACTTGCGGCGCGGCTTGTCCTGCTCCTCCGCGTCGAGCCCGCCCATGCCCGAGCCGGCACCGTCGCCGTCACGCTCTATGTCGTACGGGTCGGCGTCGGCGCCCTTGCCGGCACGGGATTTGGTGAAGCGGGCCGGCACCCGGCGGACCGGTGAGTCGTCCTCGGCCGCTCCGGAGCGCGACCCGGACACGGCGTCCGCGTCGTCGTCGAAGAAGTCCTCCAGCGGGACGGCCTCGGGGTCCGGCGGGGGTGCGTACAGGCCGACCCGGACGCCGGCCGCCCGCAGCCGCTGCGGGATGGCGTTGACCGGGGTCGCGGTGACCACGAGCAGCCCGAAGACGGTGATCAGCAGGAGCAGCGCCGCGGCGAGCACGGAGCCGACGGTGTAGTGCAGGGGCGCGGCGGCGGCCCAGCCGATCAGGCCGCCGGCGTCGCGCAGCGCCTGCGCGCCGTCGGCGCGGCTCGGGGCGCCGCAGCCGATGTCGATCAGGCCGAGCACGCCGAGCACCAGCGCGGACAGGCCGATCACGATCCGGCCGTTGGCCTCGGGCTGCTCGGGGTGGCGCATCAGCCGGACGGCGATCGCGCCGACCAGGAACGGCACCAGCAGGTCGAGCCGGCCGAAGGCGCCGGTGATCAGCAGGGCGACCAGGTCCCCGACCGGGCCGTTCAGATTGGACCAGGTGCCGGCGGCGACCACCAGGGTCACGCCGAGCAGCAGCAGCGCCACGCCGTCCTTGCGGTGCGCGGGGTCGAGGCCGCGCGCGCCGCGCCCTATCCCGCGGAAGATCGCGCCGACGCCGTGTGCGAAGCCGAGCCACACCGCGCGCACCACCCGGTAGAGGCCGCCGGTGGGGGACGGCGCGGCCGCGGGCGCGGGTTTGGCCGCCGCCGCCTTCTTGGCGGGCGGTCGGGCGGCAGCGCTCTTGGCCGCGGGCTTCTTCGCCGCGGTCTTCTTGGCCGGAGGCCGCGCCGGGGCTTTCTTGGCGGTGCCGGACGTACGGGGGGCCATGGGCCGAGGTTACCGCCCTTGTGATCGGGGGACACGCCTGCTCGGGGATACGCCCGTTCGTGTCGGACCGCGCTGGGCGCCGGGTTGACGCCGCGTCATGGGCCGGGAGGACGACCGGCGGGAGCGTGCCACCCGGCTCGCGCACGGCGCGCCGCGGAGTCCGGACCCGCCGTGCGCGCTCAGTCCGAGCCGCCCTGCTGCCGGCCGAACCCGTTGCCGCCGCCGGCGTCGCCGGGTTCCAGCGCGTCCAACGCCCGCCGCAACCCGGTGAGTTTGCGCTCCAGGTGTGCGGCCGTGGCCACCACGGCGGCGTCGGCGCTGCCGTCGAGCTGCTTGCCGAGCGCTTCGGCCTGCTCCTCCACGGCGGCCAGCCGCGCGGACAGTTCGGCGAGCAGGCCGACGGACTCCCTCGCACCTGCCGGGCCCGCCCCGCCGGCCACGGCGCCGGACGGCGCGCCCTGCTCCAACTGCAGCCGCAGCAGCGCCGCTTGCTCGCGCAACTGGCAGTTCTTCATGTACAGGTCCACGAACACCGAGACCTTGGCGCGCAGCACCCACGGGTCGAACGGCTTGGAGATGTAGTCGACCGCACCGGCCGCGTATCCGCGGAACGTGTGGTGCGGGCCGTGGTTGATCGCGGTGAGGAAGATGATCGGGATGTCCCGGGTCCGCTCCCGCCGCTTGATGTGTGCCGCGGTCTCGAACCCGTCCATGCCCGGCATCTGGACATCGAGCAGGATCACCGCGAAGTCGTCGGTCAGCAGCGCCTTGAGCGCTTCCTCCCCTGACGATGCACGGACCAGGGTCTGGTCCAGCGCCGAGAGGATCGCCTCCAGCGCCAGCAGATTCTCCGGCCGGTCATCGACCAGGAGGATCTTGGCCTTTTGCACCACGCCACGCCCTCCTCGCCCCGGCTTGGGGCCTCCCCGACTCGCAATGCCGACGGAAGCGCCGATCGCCGCCCCCGGGGGCAGCAATGTCCCGCCGCCCGTCCTTGTGCCGGTCATCGTAGCCGCACCCCGCCGTTCGCCACACCCTGTCACCGCCACGTCACTCACCACATACCGGAAACGCAGGCGGAGACCGTAAGGTTCCCAGATTCCGAACGGCCCACACCTCACCTGCCCCTCAAGTCGGCAAAATATTCAGCCATCTTCGGGCAGGTTCGGTGATCGGGCCGATCATCGGGCGTGCATCCAGTCCTCCATGAGCGTCAGCAGGTGGTCGGTGTCCACCGGCTTGGTCACGTAGTCCGACGCCCCGGAGTCGATCGCCTTCTCCCGGTCGCCCTTCATCGCCTTCGCGGTGAGCGCGATGATCGGCAGCCCGGCGAACTGCGGCATCTTGCGGATCGCCGTGGTCGTCGCGTACCCGTCCATCTCCGGCATCATGATGTCCATCAGCACCACGGCGATGTCGTCGTACTGCTCCAGGACGTCGATGCCCTCGCGCCCGTTCTCCGCGTAGAGCACGGTCAGGCCGTACTGCTCCAGCACGCTGGTGAGCGCGAAGACGTTGCGGATGTCGTCGTCCACGATGAGGACCTTCTCGCCGCTGAACCCGCCGGTGAAGGCCGGGTACGCCTCCCCGTGCGCTGTCTCCCGCGCCGCCGCGCCCGCGTCGGTCCCCGCGCCCTCGGCGCCGTGCACGGCGCCGCTCCGGCCGTTTGCGGCGCCGCCGTGGCCGTTCAGGGAACCGGCGCCGTTCGCGGACCCGCCGCCCTGCGCCGAACCGCCGTTCCCGGACCCGGACCCGGTGTCGCCGTCCGCCGGCCGCGCCGGGCCGGGCGCGGGCTGGGCGGAGCGGCGGCGCAGCCGGGCCAGGCTGCTGCCCGGGCTGCGGTTGCGGCCCTGGGCCTGCTGGTCGGCGTCCGCGCCCCGGCCACTGCCGGCGCCTGCGCCTGCGCCTGCTCCGGCCGGCAACTGCGGCTGCACGGGCAGCGTGTCACCGAGGCTGAGCGGCAGGTACAGCGTGAAGGTGGAGCCGCGGCCGGGCTGGCTGTCCGCGTGGATCTCGCCGCCCAGCAGCCGGGCGATCTCCCGGCTGATCGACAGGCCAAGGCCGGTGCCGCCGTACTTGCGGCTGGTGGTGCCGTCGGCCTGCTTGAACGCCTCGAAGATCACCAGCATCTTGCTCGCCGCGATCCCGATGCCGGTGTCGGAGACCGAGAAGGCGATCAGCGGCTGGTCGGCGTCGCGCATCGTCCCCGCCTCCAGCAACTGCTCGCGGATCGCCTGCGGCACATCCGGTCCGGCCGGGCGGATCACCAGCTCCACCGACCCGGAGTCGGTGAACTTCACCGCGTTCGACAGCAGGTTGCGCAGCACCTGCAGCAGCCGCTGCTCGTCGGTGTGCAAGGTCACCGGCAGCTCAGGCGAGACCCGCACCGAGAAGTCCAGGCCCTTCTCCGCGGTCAGCGGCCGGAACGTCGCCTCCACGTAGTCCACCAGCTGCACCAGGGCGATACGGGTCGGCGAGACGTCCATCTTGCCGGCCTCGACCTTCGACAGGTCCAGGATGTCGTTGATCAGCTCCAGCAGGTCGGAACCGGCTCCGTGGATCGTCTCGGCGAACTCGACCTGCTTGGGCGACAGGTTGGAGTCGGCGTTGTCGGCCAGCAGCTTGGCGAGGATCAGCAGCGAGTTCAGCGGCGTCCGCAGCTCGTGCGACATGTTCGCCAGGAACTCCGACTTGTAGCGCATCGAGACCGCGAGCTGCTCGGCGCGCTCCTCCAGGACCTGCCGGGCCTCCTCGATCTCGGTGTTCTTCACCTCGATGTCGCGGTTCTGCCGCGCCAGCAGCTCGGCCTTCTCCTCCAGTTCCGCGTTGGACATCTGCAGGGCCCGCTGCCGGTTCTCCAACTCGTCCGAGCGCTCCTGGAGTTGCTCGGTCAGCTCCTGGGACTGCTTGAGCAGCCCCTCGGTCTTGGTGTTGACCGAGATGGTGTTCACGCTGATCGCGATGATGTCGGTGATCTGGTCGAGGAAGTCCTTCTGGATCTGCGTGAACGGCTGGAACGCGGCCAGCTCGATCACGCCCAGCACCCGCCCCTCGAAGAGCACCGGCAGCACGATCACATGCGCCGGCGGCGCCTCGCCGAGCCCCGACACGATCTTCAGATACCCCGGCGGCGCCTGCTCGATCAGGATCGAGCGCTTCTCCACCGCGGACTGCCCGATCAGCCCCTCACCGGGCAGGAACACCGAGGACATGGTGCGCCGGGAGAAGCCGTAGCTGCCGATCAGCGCGAGTTCGTACTCCGCACCGGACTCCGCGGTGTCCTGCGCGAGGAAGAACGCGCCGTGCTGCGCGGACACCACCGGGGTCAGCTCGCTCATGATCAGCGCGGCCACGTCCCGCAGGTCGCGGCGGCCCTGCATCAGACCGGAGATCCGGGCCAGGTTGCCCTTGAGCCAGTCCTGCTCCTTGTTGGCGAGCGTGGTCTCGCGCAGCCGGACGATCATCGTGTTGATGTAGTCCTGCAGTTCCAGGATCTCCCCGGCCGCGTCCACGTCGATCCGCAGGTTCAGGTCGCCGCGGGTCACCGCGGTGGCGACCTGCGCGATGTTGCGCACCTGGCTGGTCAGGTTGTTGGCCATCAGGTTCACCGACTCGGTGAGGTCCTTCCAGATCCCCGAGACACCCGGCACCCGCGCCTGACCGCCCAGCCGACCCTCGGTACCCACCTCGCGCGCGACCCGCGTCACCTCGTCACCGAACGCGGACAGCTGCCCGACCATGGTGTTGATCGTGGTCTTCAGCTCCAGGATCTCCCCGCGCGCGTCCACGTCGATCTTCTTCGACAGGTCACCGCGCGCGACCGCGGTCGTCACCTGCGCGATCTGCCGCACCTGGCCGGTCAGGTTGGACGCCATCCCGTTGACGGACTCGGTCAGGTCCTTCCAGGTGCCCGCCACGCCCGGCACGCGCGCCTGGCCGCCGAGGATGCCCTCGGTACCCACCTCGCGCGCCACCCGGGTGACCTCGTCACCGAAGGCCGACAGCGTGTCCACCATCGTGTTGATGGTGTTCTTGAGCTCCAGGATCTCGCCCCGGGCGTCGACGTCGATCTTCTTCGTCAGGTCGCCGTTGGCGACGGCGGTGGCCACCGAGGAGATCGACCGCACCTGCGACGTGAGGTTCGACGCCATGCCGTTCACCGAGTCGGTGAGGTCCTTCCAGATGCCCGACGCGTCACGCACCCGCGCCTGACCGCCCAACTGCCCCTCGGTACCCACCTCGCGCGCCACGCGCGTGACCTCGTCACCGAACGCCGACAGCGTGTCCACCATCGTGTTCACGGTCGTCACCAGCGCGAGGATCTCGCCCTTCGCGTCCACGGTGATCTTCCGTGACAGGTCGCCGGCCGCCACCGCAGACGTCACATCGGCGATGTTGCGCACCTGGGACGTCAGGTTGTTCGCCATGAAGTTGACGGACTGCGTGAGGTCCTTCCACGTACCGCTGACGCCCTTGACCTCCGCCTGGCCGCCCAGGATGCCCTCCGTGCCCACCTCACGGGCCACCCGGGTCACCTGCTCCGCGAACGACGACAGCTGGTCGACCATCGTGTTCAGCGTGCTCTTCAGTTCCAGGATCTCGCCCTTGGCGTCCACGTCGATCTTCTGCGACAGGTCACCGCGGGCCACCGCCGTCGCGACCTGCGCGATGTTGCGGACCTGGCCGGTCAGGTTGCCGGCCATGAAGTTCACCGAGTCCGTCAGGTCGCGCCACACGCCGGCCACGCCCGGCACCTGCGCCTGACCGCCCAGCCGCCCGTCCGTGCCCACCTCGCGCGCGACCCGGGTCACCTGCTCGGCGAACGACGACAGCTGGTCGACCATCGTGTTGATGGTGTTCTTCAGCTCCAGGATCTCGCCCCGGGCGTCCACGTCGATCTTCTGCGACAGGTCGCCACGGGCCACCGCCGTCGTCACCTGGGCGATCTGCCGCACCTGCGAGGTGAGGTTGCCGGCCATGAAGTTGACGGAGTCCGTCAGGTCCTTCCAGGTGCCCGACACCCCGTCCACCCGGGCCTGACCGCCCAGCCGGCCCTCGGTGCCCACGTCCCGAGCCATCCGCGTGACCTGCTGCGAGAACGAACTGAGCTGGTCCACCATGCGGTTCACGGTGTTCTTCAGCTCCAGCATCTCGCCGGAGACATCCACCGTGACCTTCTGCGACAGGTCGCCGTTGGCGACAGCCGTGGTCACCTGCGCGATGTTCCGCACCTGCGCGGTCAGGTTCCGGAACGCGGTGTTGACGGAGTCCGTCAGGTCCTTCCACGTCCCCGCCGCGCCGGACACCTGCGCCTGCCCGCCCAGCTGTCCCTCGACCCCGACCTCGCGCGCGACCCGCGTCACCTCGTCACCGAACGCGGACAGCTGGTCCACCATGGTGTTCACGGTGTTCTTCAGCTCCAGCATCTCGCCGGAGACGTCCACGGTCACCTTCTGCGACAGGTCACCACCCGCCACCGCCGTCGTCACCTGCGCGATGTCCCGCACCTGCGCCGTCAGGTTCCGGAACGCGGTGTTGACGGAGTCCGTCAGGTCCTTCCACGTCCCCGCCACACCCGGCACCTGCGCCTGCCCGCCGAGCTGACCTTCCGCGCCGATCTCCCCCGCGACCCGCGTCACCTCGTCGGCGAACGTCCGCAGCGTCTCCGTCATCGCGTTGATCGTCTCGGCGAGCTGCGCGACCTCACCGCGCGCCCCGATGGTGATCTTCTGCGTCAGGTCGCCGTTCGCGACCGCCATCGTCACCTGCGCGATGTCCCGCACCTGCGCCGTCAGGTTCCCCGCCATGAGGTTGACGGAGTCCGTCAGGTCCTTCCACACCCCGGCCACGCCCGGCACCTGCGCCTGGCCGCCCAGCTCGCCCTCGGTACCGACCTCCCGGGCCACCCGGGTCACCTCGGACGAGAACGACGAGAGCTGGTCCACCATCGTGTTGACGGTGTTCTTCAGCTCCAGCATCTCCCCGGCGACATGCACCGTGACCTTGCGGGACAGGTCCCCCTTCGCCACCGCCGTCGTCACCAGCGCGATGTCCCGCACCTGCGCCGTCAGCCGGTACGCCATCGTGTTGACGGAATCCGTCAGGTCCTTCCAGGACCCGGACACGCCCCGCACCTTCGCCTGCCCGCCGAGCTTGCCCTCGGTACCGACCTCGCTCGCGACCCGCGTCACCTCGTCGGTGAACGCCGACAGCTGGTCCACCAGACCGTTGACCGTACGGCCGACCTTCAGGAACTCACCGCGCAGCGGATGCGCCGACCCGTCCGCGTTCTGCGCCCGCAGGTCCATCCGCTGCTCGAGATCGCCCTCGGCCACCGCCGACAGCACCCTGCCGACCTCGGAGACCGGCCGCACCAGGTCGTCCACCAGCGCGTTCGACGCCTCGATCGCGGCCGCCCAGGACCCCTCCGACGGGCCCGTCTCCAGCCGCTCCGTCAGCTTCCCGTCCCGGCCCACCACCCGCCGGACCCGGGCCAGCTCACCGGTCAGATGCTGATTACGGTCGGCGACCTCGTTGAACACGACCGCGATCTCCGCCAGCGGCCCGTCCCCGGACACCGGCAGCCGCTTGCGGAAATTGCCGTCCCGCATCGCGGACAACGCCCCGAGCAGCTTGGTGAGCGCGGCCATGTCGACCTCGACGGTCCCGTTCCCACGGGATCGCCCGTTCTTCGTACGCGTGACCGTGCCCCGCGCCGATGCGCCAGACTCCACCGTGTTCCTCCCGGAGGGTCGACCGACCCGCAGATGAGCAAGCTTGCAACCTTCAGAACATGCCCAGTGTTTCACTACGGCCCACCCCTCCCATAACAGTTCGGCAGCATCGGAGGAACTGCGACCACGATCGGGGTGGAAACACCGGTAACCGGCGCACACGCGGTCGGTGTGGGTAGGTAACGTGAACGGTGCTGCCACAGTCGGGGGGTCCCACCCTCCGACGGGCGCACACGCAGGGGAGCCGCCGGGTGACGTTCCAGCAGCACGGCGACGCACCGGCAGCAGCGGGCAGCGCGCCCGCGCGGACACGAACCATGAGGAGATCGGTGATCACGGCGCGGGCAGCGGCCACCTTCGAACCGGTGGGACGGTCGGTCGCGATCGCCCGCGCCTTCGTCCGCGACACCCTGCACGGCTGGGGCTTCGCCGACGTGGTGGACGACGCCGTCGTCCTGACCAGCGAACTGGTCACCAACGCGGTGGTACACGCGGGCACCGCCGCCGACGTGCAGTGCCTGCGGTACGACACCGCGGTCCGCGTCGAGGTCGCCGACCACTATCCCGAGCGCGAAGTCCCCATGCAGACCCGCGGCCGCCAGTTCCGCGAGACCGACAACGAGGGCGGCCGCGGCCTGCTGCTCTGCTCCGCCCTGGCCAGCCGCTGGGGAGTGGAGTACTCCGCCGCCGGCAAGTACGTCTGGTTCCAGCTCGAACTGCCCCAGCGCCCCACCGGTACCCGCTCCGCCGGACCCGTACTGCCCACCGCCGACCTCCCCGTCGCCGACGAACGCGTTCGTGTCGCCGTCATCCAGGTCGACCGGTCCGGCGCCATCACCCGCTGGAACGACGACGCCACCGACCTCTTCGGCCACACCGCCGCCGACATCGTCGGAAAGTCCCTCGCCGACCTCGCCGCCTGGCCGCAGACCCCCGGCACCGGCATCGGCCTCGCCGACGCCCTCCAGCTCTCCCGCTGGGAGGGCACCTACGGCCTGCGCGACGCGGGCGGCCGCGTCCTGTCCGTCTACGGCTCCCACCTGCGGGTCCGCGACACCGCCGGCGAACCGTCCACCGTGTGCCTGCTGGTCCGCGCCGAGGAGCGCGCCGTCCTCCAGTCGCCCAACCGCGGCTCCCACGGCTCCGACGCCCACGCCTCCCAACGCGGCAAGGCCACCGACGCGTTCGAGGTCTTCATCGGCTCCCCCGCCCCCGACGACCTCGACGGCCTCCTCCAGCGCACCGTGGAACGCGCCCGCGACATGCTCGACGGCGACGCCGCCTACCTGCTGCTCGCCACCGACGACGAGACCGAACTCGAAGTACGCGCCTCCACCGGCCTGCCCTCCGCCCGCCAGCGCTTCGCCCGCGTCCCCGTCGAGGCCGGCACCGGCCGCTACGGCAGCGCCCGCATGCCCGCCGTCCACGAGGACCTCACCGCCGTGCCCGGCGCCGTACCGCTGCTGTCCGGCACCGGCATGCGCTCCGTCGTCACCGTCCCGCTCAAGGTCGAAGGCCGCCTCACCGGCTCCCTCGGCGTCGCCGCCGAAGCACCCGGCCGCTACAGCAACCAGGAGGCGCTCCGCCTCCAGTTCGCCGCCGACCGGATCGCCCTGGCCGTCGAGAGCGCGCGCCTCACCGAACTCGAACGGCTCCGCCGCGGCTCGCTCTCCTTCCTCGTCGAAGCCTCCGACCTGCTCGCCGGCACCCTGGAACGCGACCAGACCCTGGCCCTGATGGCCCAGATGACCGTCCCCACCCTCGCCAGCTGGTGCGCCGTCTACACCATCGCCGAGCAGTCGGAACCCGAACTCGCCTTCGTCCTGCACGAGGACGAGGACCGCATCGACGGCATCAAGGCCCTCCTCCAGCAGGTCAGGCCGCCCGAGCCCGACCCGACCCCCGGCGCCCGGATCTGGACCGCCCCCTCCGACGCCGCCCACTCCAGCGCCCTGCGCGCCTCCCTGCGCAGCCTCGGCGTCGGCGCCGCCCCCGGCACACGCCCCGCCACCACCCCGGGCATCGCCCTGGCCACCGCGGCCGCGGTCGGTGGAGAAACGGTCGTGCTGCCCCTGGTCGCCCGCAACCGCGTCATCGGCATGCTCACCCTCGGCAAGCCCAGCGACGAACGCTTCCGCCAGGAGATCCTCGAACTCGCCGAGGACCTCTCCCGCCGTGCCGCCCTCGCCCTGGACAACGCCCGCCTCTACAGCGAGCGCACCGCGATCAGCCAGGCCCTCCAGCGCAGCCTGCTGCCGCCCGAGCTGCCCCGCGTCCCGGGCGTCGAGGTCGAGGTCGTCTACCGCGCGGCCGGCGAGGGCAACGAAGTCGGCGGCGACTTCTACGACCTCTTCCCGATCCGCGAGGGCTGCTGGGGCTTCGCCATCGGCGACGTCTGCGGCACCGGCCCGGAAGCGGCCGCCGTCACGGGCCTGGCCCGGCACGCCCTGCGCCTGCTCGCCCGCGAGGGCTTCGGCGGCCCCGCCGTCCTCGAACGCCTCAACGCGGCCATCCTCGACGAAGGCGCCCGCAGCCGCTTCCTCACCCTCCTGTACGGCGAGTTGTGGCCCCGGGAGGACGGCAGCGCCGAACTGCGCATGGTCTGCGCCGGCCATCCCCTGCCGCTGCGCCTGCGCCCCGACGGCACCGTCGAACCCGCGGCCGAACCGCAGCCGCTGCTCGGCGTCATGGACGACCTGGACCTCTACGAGCAGTCCGTCACCCTCGACCCCGGCGACGTCCTGCTGTGTGTCACCGACGGTGTCACCGAGCGCCGCGAGGGCAGCCGCATGCTCGGCGACGACGGCCTCGCCGACGTGCTGGCCACGTGTACGGGCCTGACCGCCGGCGCGGTCGCCGCGCGCATCCAGCGCGCGGTGGAGCGCTTCGCGGCCGACGCGCCCTCCGACGACATGGCGATCCTGGCGATGCGGGTACCCGCGCTGCCGAAGCCCTGAAGCGCCCCCGTCCCGCCTCATGACAAAGGCCCCCGCCATGAGGCGGGGGCCTTCTTTCGCAGAGCCCCAATACGGAATCGAACCGTAGACCTTCTCCTTACCATGGAGACGCTCTACCGACTGAGCTATTGGGGCGCGTCGATGGGAAGATCGTAGCCCATCAGCGCGTGTGCACGAAAACCGCGGTCAGACGATCCCGCCGAGCCGGTTGCAGACCGTGGCAATATGCGTCAACTCGCGCTGCGTCAGGCCCGAGTGAACCGGCAGCGACAGGCTGTCCGCGGCAACCAGCTCGGTCTGCGGCAACTCCACCGGCGGCGCCGCACGGTGCGCCGGCATCCGGTGCACCGGCACCGGCACGCTCACCGTCGCCCGCACCCCGCGCACGGCCAGCGCCCGCAGGTACGCGTCCCGGTCCGGCCGGCCGTTCCCCGGCACCCGCACGGTGTACTGGTGGTAGACGTGGTGGGCACCGGGCGCAGTGTACGGCACCACGACGCCGGTGAGCGCCGAGTCGAGGAACCGCGCGTGCGCCCGGCGGCGGGCCACGGCGCCCACGTCCTCGCCGCTCGGCGCCTCTTCCACGACGGCCAGCCCGTGCCGGACCGCGAGGTCGTCCAGGAGGTCCATGGCGGCGGGGTGGCCGAACACGTTCACCGGGACGAGAGCGGCGGTGCGGGAGGTGACACACGCGGCCACCGAGGCCGGGTCCACGCAGTACGTCCGCGGGTCGATGTCGGCGAACACCGGTGTCGCGCCGGCCAGTCGAGCCCCGTCGGCGGGTGCGCCGGGACCGTACGACGGCACGATGACCTCGTCGCCGCGGCCGATGCCGAGCGCTTTCAGGGTGTCGCGAACCGCGGTCGCCGTCATCTCCGAAGCGATACCGGGCCGCCGTCCGGCAGTCGTCATCTGCTGCACGTCTCCACACCTCCGCCTGTCGGGGTGCCCAGGTTCCCGTTTCGACGTGAACATGAGGGTAACGAGCAGCAAAAAGACCCCAACCCCCGGGACAAGCCTCGGGGGTTGGGGTCTATTCAAATAATTGTTCGGCGGTGTCCTACTCTCCCACAGGGTCCCCCCTGCAGTACCATCGGCGCTGAAAGGCTTAGCTTCCGGGTTCGGAATGTAACCGGGCGTTTCCCTAACGCTATGACCACCGAAACACTATGAAACTGTCCCACACACCACACACCAACCCAGCCCCATAAAAGAACCGGGCTAGGGGTGTGTGGTTGCTGGTTGTTTCAGAACTACACAGTGGACGCGAGCACACATGGACAAGCCCTCGGCCTATTAGTACCGGTCAGCTCC